>CAYYLA010000347.1:0-1603 GCA_964441785.1 uncultured Candidatus Cloacimonadota bacterium
GTAATTATCCTGTACGATGTTCTGGAATAGAGATATGGGATTATGTTGATTTGACATTGATCAATTGCACTATTGGTAATAACTCATCTCCTAATAATGGAGGTCCAATAGTTATTTATTTAGACGGAGAAAACTCAAATGTTGATATATACAATTCCATAATTTACGGTAATTCTCCTTCTCAAGTCTATGTAAACAACCAATATCCAAATAATCCTGCAACAGTTTCAATAAAAAATTCTTTAATAGAAAATGGAATAGAGGGTATAGAAAATGTTTACACCTGGAATGAAATCAACTGGTTGGATGGTAATCTAGATGCTGATCCATTCTGGGTAAATGATGGAGAACATCCTTACAAGTTGTCTGATAACTCTCCTTGTATTGACTCAGGTACACTAGATTTACCTGATGGTATAATATTGCCAGAATTTGATTTAGCAGGTAATCCGAGAATTGTAGGAAATAGTATTGATATGGGAGCTTACGAATATCAGGATTCCGTAGCAACTTATGAAGAAGAAATTGAAACAATAGCAAGAAGTTCAATAAATAACTTCCCTAATCCTTTTCATTCTAGCATTAGTGAGCGTGGGTCAGGTACGACAATTAATCTTAAATTAGCTGAATCCGGAATAATTAATTTATCGATTTATAATCTCAAGGGACAGAAAGTAAGAACTCTTTTGGATGCTTATTCCTCAAGAGGAAATCTTCAATTACACTGGGATGGACTTGATGATAGCAGCAATGAAATAGCAACCGGTCAGTATTTCATTAAATTAATGATTAATAATGAAGAACATGAAGTTACAAAGTGCTTGTTGCTAAAGTAACAGTAATGGTAATTGTATGTAACAAGCAGCTTTCCGACCAAGCGGGGCAGCAGCAGACCAATAAAGGAAAAATTGACATCTTTGCGCATTATAATATTTATGAAAAAAAAAGCAGGATGTGTTAATGAATACATTAGATAATATAAATGGGGAGATTTTCAAAAATATCTCTCTCGCTGATTTTACCTGGTACAAAATTGGAGGTAAAGCTGATATTCTGATTTATCCAAAAAATATAGAGGATATACAAAAAATTATTGAATACAGCAAACAAAAAAATCTACCTTACTTTGTCATTGGAGATGGAGCGAATCTTCTTGTGCATGATAATGGATATCGCGGTATCGTTATCTCTCTGCAACAATATTTCAGCAGTATTGATAGAAGAAAAAATTATTTGAGAGTAGGCTCCGGAACTAAAATGTCGGATTTGATAAAATATTGTGAGAACGAGGGCCTTAAAGGTTTTGAACAATTGAGCGGTATCCCCGGAACTGTTGGTGGTTTATTGAGGATGAATGCAGGTACAGACAATGGCCTTATCAGCGATTTTTTAATCTCGGTACATGGTTTGGATAATGATGGAGAGGAATTCGTTTTAAGAAAAGAGTCTATTGCCTTTGGATATAGATCAGCTCCTCAATTAAGTGATAAAATCATTTTAGAAGGGGAATTTCAATTGCAGGAATCGTCTTCGGAAGAGCTTAGAGATATACGTTGTAATCTTATAAATACCAGGTTCAAGAAACAACCTTTACAATATCCAT
>CAYYLA010000347.1:1613-3121 GCA_964441785.1 uncultured Candidatus Cloacimonadota bacterium
AATCAGCAAAAAAAGTCCTGATAAATTTATTCGTGGAGCGCTCGATATCATAAATCCATCCTGTGGGAGTGTTTTTAAACGTCCAGAAGGTAATTTTGCCGGAAGATTAATTGAAGCTTCCGGATTAAAAGGATGCAGGATTGGAAATGCCGAAGTATCGTCAAAACACGCAGGGTTTATTATTAATCGTGGAAATGCAACATCAAAAGATGTCTTTGCTCTGATGAAAAAAATTCGGGATGAGGTAAATAACCAATTTGGAATATTATTAGAACCGGAGGTAAAATTTCTTGGATTTAGTGATGTTGAATTATCCAAAATAGGAAAATAGAGGAGAGGAAAATGAAAAAATCAACCAAACTTGTGTTACGCTTAATTGTTACAGCATCAGTTTCAATTATTGGATATCTTGGCTTTAAAAAAGGGGTTCAGTTTGTGGAAAAGAAATTAACTGATCCCGAAAATGACTTTATTGAAAAGGAGTAATACGGCTAAATCGATGCCTTGGTAATTAAGTTTCTACTCTTCTGTTAGACTCAGATAGCCAGAGTAAAACTCCCATGGGAAGCTTCATCCTCTAAATTCTTACAACCAAAATGCTTGGTTTTTTTATTCTGTTTTAACTTTATATTCCAGTAAATCACCAGGTTGACAATCAAGGGCAGAGCATATTTTATCCAAGGTAGATAGTTTAATAGCTTTTGCTTTTCCCTGTTTCAAAATCGAAAGATTCGGGGTGGTGATGTCAACTATCTCAGACAGGGTTTTCAATTTCATTTTTCTCTTTGCCAACATTACATCAAGATTTATTATGATTGCCATTTTTCCACCTATATCGTTAATTTTTGCTGTTCTTGTAGAAGAAAACCATGTCTGAATGCCCGGTAACAAACAAATGTTATAATGCATAAAATCAAAAGTTCTAAATCAATAGATAAGATTATACTTTGAAAAAAAGCTTCCTTTATTGCTATAAAATTAATCCTCTCATACATATATTCAGTGGGAATAAAAACTGATATCAGATGATAAATAAAACTTTTGGCAATCAATAATCCAAAAATGCTTAATGATAAAGATTTCAGAGTTTTTAGATTTTGCTGATTAAAAAAATGTGATTTGTAGATAGATGTTATCAATGTTTTAACATGGATAATAATTAAAACGAGGAAGAAATTCAACAATAATCGTTCAATCAAATAATGTGTCATTATTTGCTTCGAAAGATGTTCGTTTAGTTCAGGATTATTTTCGAGAATTTGTTGATGAAGCATAATTGTAACATCCTCAGCCGGGCGGAACCATGGGATATCAACTCGTAATGTGCTTATCTGGTCAGGTTTTAATATTACCTGATAACCTAGTCCCAAAACTAATAGTGCGGCATTTAAAATAATAATACCTATAAAAATATAACTGCACCAATTTGCAATTTTGAACCAGTTAACCTGTTTGAATAGTCTTTCGCTATTGCGTCTGGGTCAAAATCTTTTTTTATTAATCCTTTT
>CAYYLA010000348.1:0-3099 GCA_964441785.1 uncultured Candidatus Cloacimonadota bacterium
CAAGAGTTCTAAACAGAGATTTAAAACCAATTCTACTTGAGATAGTTTCAAGTAGGATATTATCAATAAGTACAGAATAATCAAGCATAAACTGATATGGGAAGGTAATATTGAATTGACGATACCAATCCAACGGGCCAAATGCATCCTTTTTAGCATAAGCTGAGATATAGTGTTTTTTCTGCATCACAACTTTACCTTCAAATGAGAAATATTCTGCTGAATCACCATTTGGATTACCTGTAGCCTGCTGCTTACCAGTTTCTAAATTAGAGATAATTTTTAGATTTGGATTTGGATTAAAAATAAATTTACCTTTAGCGAGCCAGAGATCTTCAGCTCTCATACCTTTACCAAAGGATGCATTAGTATTACCTTCTTGATAGAAGAATAGATTAGCGTCAGTTACGGTTTCGTATTGTGTGATATTACCACCGATACTGAAGGCGAAGGGTGCATCTTCTTTGCGGTCACTATCCCAATCATAGAAGAAACTTGCAGGTGTAGGATCATAGGTTATAAAAAATTCAGCAGCTACTGTTTCTCTATTATCGAGAACAGCAAATGGATCTGCATCTCTGTTTCTTGGTGTTAAACCTGCAAAAAACTCGGTTCCATCAGAATAGGCTTCTAAACTTGGATTGGCATCTAAAAGATTCTTTCTGTATAATCCTCTTGGAAGTAACCAGAAGTTACCGATTGGGATCAATAATCCACCTTCAACAACGTATTTGTTACCTAGGCTTGAGTGGGGGATGGTTGAATCGAATTCTACCAGAGGACTACCAGCATCAGCTACCAGACCAGCATAAGTAAATGATGCATCAGCGATCACCCCAGCAAAAACATTAACACTTATCTTAGCTTTAAGGCTTTGAGTATCTTCAAACTCGATCTTATCAGTGTATACTTCATCATCTTCATAATAGGTGAATTCTTCATCTATTTTTTCCGTACCAGCCATGAGGTACCCGAGGGTTAATGTGGTTTTAGGAATGATCTCGGATTCAAGCATAAGGGTTGTTTTTCTGGTAGCACGTTCTGTGGCTTCCGTAGCAGTTGATGATGCTCCGGCTTCAGAGAAATCCTCAGAATGTATAAAGGTATAATCGAAATATTTAGTTTTCTTACTATATTTTAACATTGCTTTTGGGTTTGCTCCCCAGTATATTTCCGGGCCAGCCACAACAGTCAAACCATTCAGGGATTGTTTACCTGTAAATTCCAGTCCGTATGGAGCTTTGGCATTCCAGATATCCATACCTTCCATATCAGTTGCTTCATACATCAAACCAAAGAAATCGCCTTCGTAACCCCAATGATAGCGGGGAACATGGTAGAAGGATGTAAGGTCAAATTTCTCTGAGTGGTAGGTTGCTTCAAAATTATAAATCTCTATTCGTTCATTGTCCTCAACGTCTTGAGTCGTTTGAATCTCCATTGCATTATCATTTAGCTCTGATATAACAGTAGTGTAGGTTGCACCTCGCTTTCCGTAGTATTCTTCCAATTGTTTATCTACAACATTTCCAAGAATATTGATTGAAAAATTACCATATAATTTCTCAGTGGGTTTGAATTTGAAATCAAGGAAAATCATCTCACCATTAGAGAATTCAAGGCCGTTTTTCCCATTATCTTCAACATCATCAGCTTTACCATTAAAGACAAGATCACCTCGCAAACTTCCACCAATAAGGTCAATAAAACGTTCAGATTTCTGCTGTGCCTTAAGTAGTTCAACATCTCCAACAAGGCTCATTTTAAGCATATCTATTTCTGTTAATTTCTGATTCATCTCATCTTTAGTAAGCTTATATGGATCAATAGCAAAAACTTCTTGTAAAGCATAGTAAGCGGCTCGGGGTTCTGCTGTATAAACACCATCTTCATTGGGTTTGTTTAAACGACAGATGCCAAACCACTCTTCATTCATGTTATTCTTACCTAGAGCATAATCAAAATAATATCCGCCATTACTCCAGGAAGCATGATCATCCTGGATAAAGAGATTTTCTACCTGCAGGTATTTCCACCACTCATCTCTCCATTCAAAAAGAAGTCCACCAATGGCGTTACCTTCTTCACCTTTGTCGTAGCTTTTATGATAGATTTCATCCCAGTTACCTTTAATTATTTCAGCCTGGCCTGCTTGTTCTTCTCTGCCTTCACGAGCGTTATAGGCGTCACTGCCAAACTCTGTAAGTAAAATGGGGAATCCGGCTTCATTATGTACCCGTGTCCAAAGATCTGTAAAACTGATACCTCGATAAGCATTTACACCTAAAATATCTAAGTCTGTACAGTATTCCATAATAAGGTCTAGATATTGAATATCTCCGTTAACAATTAAAAATGGATGATTCTGATCTATCTCTTTTCCCGCTTTTATGATTTCATTGAATAGACTATAAAGATGTTTAGCTTTCTCTCTATGCTGTTCACCTACAGGTAAATTCTCGATTTCAAAACTGGACCATTCAAGACCATAATTACTTTCGTTACCTAATCCAAAAGCAATAACACCGGGAACATCTTTATATAATTTAACAGTTTCAAGAACATCTCTCTTAAGGGTTTCTCTGGTTAGCTCATCGGAATAGTTTGTACGTGGAATCCAAACACCACCTACATTGTATCCATAACGCCCCATCAGATGGTTGATTACAGTCATTATGCCATGTTCTTCATAGATATAAGTGACCCATTTTGGGGGGATCATACCAAAAGAGCGGATTGTGTTAATACCCGCTGCTTTCATTAAATTACATTCATAATCCAAAACTTCTTTTACAAATTTATCCGGGTTACCCCAAAGATTGTAGGAGTAATTTTCTCCAATAGGTGTATATCCCCATACAACGCCTTTTACAAAGTAGTCTTCACCATTAACCTGTAATTTCCACCCCTTGGAATCTTTATAAGTATCTACTTTATCTACAGATGCCGCAAATAAGTTAATAGTGAGAAAAAGAGAAAAAGCTAATAGTATACCAATGACCCGTTGTCTTTGTGATACTTTGTTTATCATATACATACTCTCTCCTGTACAAAGTTTATAAACATAAAATATCCAAATTATAGCTGCTATATAGCAAT
>CAYYLA010000349.1:0-3096 GCA_964441785.1 uncultured Candidatus Cloacimonadota bacterium
TAAATAGAGAGTCCTCTACCGAAACATATCAACCCTTAAACTACAATGTCTTCCTGGATGACATTCTACTTGAGAATACAGAGGAAACAGAATACCAATTCCTCGGGCTTGTTAACAATCAGCATTATACAGCCGGGGTTCAAGCGGTATATGAACATGGGTTATCAACTATCTCTGAGATCGATTTCACCTACACCGGCCCTACTCACTGCCCCGCAGAATTAGAAACCCCAACTCTTGCAGCTGCAACGGGTGTCACAGCTTCCCTTGATTGTCATGTATCCAACACTGGTTATCCTTATCCAACCCAACACGGTATCTGCTGGAATTCTACAGGAAATCCAACCCTGTCAGACAGCCATTTTGACCATGGTGATCTCACCGAGACGGGTAATTTCAATACGGGGCTTAACCAGTTATCACCCGGTACAATATATTATGCTCGAGGTTACGCCATCAATCCGATGGACACCACCTACAGCGATACCTTTACATTTGTTACACTACTGGACCCACCAGGAAATGCACTAACCTTTGATGGTATTAATGATAATATTTTAGTTTCCGATGAAGAAAATGAACTCAAACTGGAAAATACGGTTACTGTAGAAGCCTGGGTAAAAGTGGAAGAAGGAGATAGTGAAGCTACTATTGTATCCAATGTTGAGTCATCTGGGTATTGTTTAGTTTATGATATCAATAATAATAATAGATTAAGATTTTCCGTTCATGTAAATGGTGCCTATAGATCCATAGATACAGATATGGAAATAGAACCTGGCATCTGGTATCATCTGGCCGGATCTTATGATGGACAGCAGGGATATCTTTATCTTAATGGGGTTCAACAGGAACAGACAATATCCGAAGCAGGTTCAATTACAACAACTAATCAGCCGATGTTAATTGGTGCAAATCCTAATCCCTATAGTCCCAGTAATAAATTCTTCAAAGGTGAGATAGATGAGGTCCGTTTCTGGGATGATATCCGCACTATAACCGATATAAGAGACAATATGGGTAAACCACTAATCGGAAACGAAGAAAATCTGTTAGCCTATTTCAAATTTGATCACACTTCAGGATCAACTCTGTTTGATCATACATATAATGAGCATAATGGAACGCTTGAAAATATGACTGACAACGATTGGGTCATCTCCAACGCTATGATTTATGATCCGATAATTGATATCGCTTCTGACATCGGTTTTACCTCCTTTACAGCAAATTGGATAGAGAATTATACCGCAACAAAATATTATCTTGATGTATCTACCGATACAACCTTTGCAACCTTTTTACCCGATTATCATGGCAAAGAAATTTCCGATCCTGCTATAATCAGCCATACTATATCAGATTTGACCGGCCATACAAAGTACTATTATCGCTTACAGGCTTACAACTCGATAATTGATGATTACAGTGATTTCTCTGATATTAGCTCCGTGACCACTCTTAATAATCCACCAATACTCTTTTCTGGAGGAAATCCGTTTATTGCTTCTATTGATGAAGACATCCCTGCATCATCTAATAATGGTTCACTTATCTCCGAAATTATTGCATCAAGTACAGCCAATAATAATGATATGATAGAAGATCCTGATCCAGATCCGGAAGGATTAGCTGTTTTTTCTGTTCTTGATACACATGGTCAATGGCAATATTCATTGGATGATGGTTCCTCCTGGAGTAATTTTGGTGATGCAACAACCAGTGAAGCGAGACTTCTGGCATCAGATAGCGATAATCGAATCCGCTTTTTACCCGATGAGAACTGGTATGGAGGCTCATATTTTACCGCTTGTGCCTGGGATCAATCTATGGGAACAGATGGTGGTACGGCTAATATTGAATCACATTCCCCCACATCATTATCCCAATCCAGTATTACATCAATGCGTAAGATTAATCGTGACATTTCCAGTACATCTCCTTTCAGCGTCAATTCAGATGACATAACTATAACAATTAATCCGGTTAATGATCCTCCGATCCTCAATATCACCGGAACCTTCGAAGCCGATGAAGATTTGCCATCAATCACTTATGATTTCAGCGGATTTTGTAGTCAAACCTATGGTGAAAATGATGAGATTATTCTCTCTGCTGTAAATTCGGAACATATTGATGTTACCATTAATGGTTTTAATGTTATCTTCCAATCCAATACTGAAGATTGGTTTGGTTCCGAATCTGTTACCTTCTCACTTAGTGATAATTTAGATATGAGAAAAACTTCAAAAAAAGCTGTGCTAACCCAAACTGCACAAAAACCCCAATCAAGAGCTTCCAGTTTTCAAGCCGTAACTGTATTAATAAATCCTGTTAATGATGCACCAACCATTGCTGGTACACAAAACGGTCAGGAAATTAATGACAATCAGCGGATAGAATTATTCAGCGAGGTTATTGTTGATGATGTTGATTTACCGGATCAGGAATTACTGGCTACCATCATTGTTGATGAACCGGAACATGGTTTCTTTTATGTAAAAAACGGTTTTACCAATCATGGAGATGGCTCCTATACACGTACTGGCACTCATGAAGAGTTAACTACTGCCTTGAATGGGATGCAATTTGAACCTCGCGAAAACGTTCTGAGTCCAGGAGAAACTGAAACGACCAATTTCACCCTGATAATTAAGGATGGAGTGGCTGAAGATGTGATCGATACCAACACATCGGTTATCACTATCTCAATAAATAATTTCCCCATTATCACGGGGACTGCTGCCAATCAACAAACTCTCGATATCACACCGATAGCACCTTTCGCATCTGTGAATATTGCAGACTCTGATATACCGCAACAAATCCTCACAGTAACCATTACACCCGATGATCCTGCCAAAGGACTTTTTGATAATAGCGAAGATTTCCAGCTACTGCCCGATGGTTCCCTGGTTATCAGCGGACTTATCGCTGATATCAAACCAATTATCAGAGCCATTATCTATGATCCAACCGATAATAGAGTTGCACCAGGATTAACTGAAACAACCCAGTTCACTATCACTGCTAACGATGGCATAATCGCTCGCAGTAACGACGAAACCTCTGTTGTCGCTACCTCTGTTAATGATC
>CAYYLA010000350.1:0-3070 GCA_964441785.1 uncultured Candidatus Cloacimonadota bacterium
AAATCGATTGGTTCCTGGCCTCCACCCATTGATGTTTGGGATTGCACACCAATCTTTGCATTCGCGATTTCCGACAACTCTTTAATCAATACATTTACCATTTCATCAGTTGTTATATCTCGTTCCTCTACATCAACAAGATTCACTGTCATAATACCAAGGTTAACCCCTTCTGTTACCATATCGTGGCTACCAAAAGATACGAGAATCTGTTCCACTTCAGGATGAGTTTTCACAATAGCTTCGATTTCATCATATTTTGCCGCTGTTTCAGCAAGATTGTATCCAATCGGTAACTCATATTTGATTTCGATTATACCTTCATCTGAACTTGGGAATAGTTCAAATCCAAGTGTTGGACCAATTATGCCCATTGTCATTACAAATAATAACATCGATAATATAACAACACCTACAGCAATAGTTTTGTTCTTTAAGGTAAAAGCCAATACTCTCTTATAACTTGATTCCCAGTGATGGAACATCTTCTCAAACTTCTCACCCAGCTTATTAACCCTTTTCTTTTCCGGGAGTATAAGTGATGCCAACATAGGTGTAAGTGTGAAGGAGATCAATAATGAAAAGATAGTTGCAAACGTAACGGTGAGAGCAAATTCTTTAATAAACTGACCAACAACGGTATTCATCATAGCCAATGGTACAAAAACAACAATATTTGTAAGTGTAGAGGCCAAAACTGCAACTGTGATCTCCGCTGTTCCTGTATCAGCAGCAACACGTCTATTGTGTCCCATCTCTTTATGACGGAAGATGTTTTCCAGAACCACAACAGAGTTGGTTACAAGAATCCCAACCGAGGTCGATAACCCCATCAAAGATAAAATATTCAAACTGAAACCAGCAATCTGCATCAGAACAAAGGTTGAAACAATAGAAACCGGCATAGCAATAGCTACAATCAGTGTCGATCTGAGATCATGTAAAAAGAATAACAGCACTAACCCAGTAAAGAGAATACCGAGAAATACATTTGTTAACGTATCACTTACTGAACTTCTAATATAGTCAGTTTTATCATCAACTATCTCTAATGATGTTCCTTCTGGCAGTGTTGATTTGATATATACCATTTGCTCCTTCACTGCATCGGCAATTGCTACGGGATTACCATCAGATGTCTTCATGATAGAGATTCGTACAACATTATTATTTCTAACCTTTTCCAGATTATTAAAATAAACTGATCGTTTCCTTACCGCTTCTCCACTATCAGAAACCTTGGCAATCTGACGCAGCTTTTTTGTCCCGAAAGCTGTTGGAATATCTAACTGATTAAGTGTTTCCACTGTATCAAACTCACCTTCCAATCGCACAGAATACTCCTGATCTTCCTGGGTGAACTGTCCACCAGGCATATCCATATTTTGGGCAGCTAGAATCTGTGATAATTGCACTAATGAGATCATATTCTGAGTTACTACTTTGTCATCAAGTTCTACATGAATTTCACGTTCCTGACCACCTGTAATATCTACCTGCGAAACACCTTCGATCTGAGCAAATCTGTCACTGAGATCTTTATCAGCTATCTCATAGAGATCCCGGCCACTAAGATTACCGGTGAGAATCATTTCCATGATAGCATCAGCGCCAACCTCAAGCTTATCTATACTGGGTCGTTCCGAATCATCTGGTAGTTGACTTAAAATCGCATCTACTTTCTGTTTCACCTCTGCAACAGCGATGTCAACATCCTTTCCCAATTCAAATGCAATCATGATAAGTGATGCATTATCCAATGAATAAGAATCGATATAATCAATCTTACTGATACTGGACACCTCATCTTCCAATCGTTTCGTAATCTGTGTTTCCACCTCTTTAGGACCTGCACCCGGGTAAATTGTCTGTATTGTAACGTATGGTATATCTGCTGATGGCATCAGGTTTAACGAGAGGCTTTGATAAGCCATAAAACCGAAAACCACAAACACCATTAGCAACATTGTTACCATAACGGGTCTATTTATTGATAATTTTGATAAAAACATATTGTTCTCCGTTATTCAAACGTTATCATTATTTGATAACCTTAAGTTTTGCATCGTCCTGAACAAGGTTAAGACTTGTTATCACGACCTTATCACCCTGTTGTAAACCTTCAAGAATCTCTACCTGACCATTTTCTGAGCCTGTTTCAACATACTGTCTTGTTGCTTTATCATTTTTAACAAGATACAGGTATGAACCACGATCATCATGTTGTAATACATTGCGAGGTACTAACATCGCTGCGTCACTTTCATATACAGTTAAGCTTATCTCAGCTATAACGCCAGATTTACAGATATTATCAATATTATCAAATTCGATATCTACCCCAAAAGCGTTATGAATGGCAGACATGGTCATACCAACCTCTGTTACCTTACCAAACAATTCAACATTATTCCACTGAGCTTTTGCAGTTGCTCCTTTATTTATCTGACATATTTCTGTTTCTGTAACCCAGATCTTAGCTTTTAATTTATTTGTGTTGGATATCGTAGCTAAAGCTGTTTCTGCTTTTACATTATCTGTTTCTCTCACAGCAATATCAGTAACATAACCACTGATAGGTGCTCGTACCTTCAACATCTGTTTGGTTGCATCAAAATTAGCTTCTGCTACAGTCAGCTGGGTCTTGGTCTGATCCAGATCCTGTAAAGAAATACCACCGACATCATAGAGGTTTTTCATCCTGTCATAGGTTGATTTTGCCAGGTCATAGGATGCTTTAGCCTGGGCATACTGTCCACCAGGTGCATCTTCTGGAAACTCGATTATAACCTGATCTTTTTCTACATAATCACCTGTTTTTACCAGAATCTTTTCTATTCTTCCACCCATCATTGCAGATGCTACAGACTGGCGAATCCCACTTAAAGTTGCGGTAAATGGTAATTCTTTACTGTAGGCTTCCGGCATCATTATTTTTACCTCGACAGGTATACCTTCTTCAGCGTAAATCTGATCCATACTCTTACTCTCTACAACATCCTTCTTCCCACAACCGGATAACATTAGTAACAACCCAAGCATTATCAATATGATATTTTTATTCATTTTA
>CAYYLA010000351.1:0-3065 GCA_964441785.1 uncultured Candidatus Cloacimonadota bacterium
GGTTCCTGAACAATTGGAGCTTCTGAGTAAGAGACATATACCTCTATTTCATCAGTAACCAGTTCACCATGACCATCATCAAGATTAAGGGTTACATTGCCTGTTACATCCGCAAGATCGGCAGCATTAAGGATAAAGCGGTATGGATATCCAACCTCAGGTTCAACAGAAACAAACCCGGCAGGTGAATCAATAGTGAGAATGAGATTTTCATCATCGATATCGTTGATGTTATCTTCCAGATTGATTCTGATAAACCCATGTGCTCCTATCTCATAATATCCTGGCAAATCATTGAACCATGGGAGATCATTAACTGGATTTATTCCAATTGGCAGTATATGTGACGTTTCAGCAGGAGAACCATTACTGTCATTATCAGAGGCTGTAATGGAGATATTACCACTACCGAAAGCATTTTCATTAGAGGTTAGAATAAGATGTTGATTATGATCGATCTCAGCTGAGAATAACTGATTATCAATAGTAGATATTGCGACTGTAAGATGAGTAAATTCTTCAGGATCAATATCTGTAAAGAAATCGCTGACAACACCAAGATCATAGATACCAAAATCTTCATCAAGGGTAACAGCGGTAGGTCCAACCCATACAGGTGGATGGTTTACATATTGGACAATTACACTGATAGTATCACTACTGGAAGCCTCTCCATCAGAAACGGTAAAGACGACCTCTTGTGTGCCGAAATAAAGTGAGTCTACAGGTGTAAATGTAGCAACAAAGTTATCGATATCCAATAGAATATTATCTGTTTCTGTTCCAGAAAGTGTCAAAATTTCGCTGTCTATATCAGCTACATAATTAATGAAATTTCTGGTTAGTGTTTCGCCTTCGTAGAATGATACTGATTCAGGTAAATCAATAGCTGGCGGATCATTGACCGGAAGCACAGAAATTGGACAAATAAGCTCTACTGAAAGACCAGCCTGATCAGTTGCTTTGAGACTAATCTCTGCCGATCCAAACCAGTTGTTGAAAGGTATGAATGTTAATATGTCGTTATCCTGATCCACATCTATATTTCCTGAGATCTCGAAAACAATACTCAGTTCATCATCCGGCAGATCGACATCATCGAACATATCAGATATCGACAGCTGATATTGGGTGTCTTCATCAAAGATTATCTCCTCAGGTTCATCAACAACAAATGGAGGATCATTGACCGGCGTAACAATGATTTCAACTGCTTGTGAACAATATATTACATCTGTTGGCGAGACCAGACTAAAGGTTAGATTTTGATCACCATAATAATCCGGTTGAGAGAATATTGAAACAATCATATCGTCAATCTGAGTTGTTAAGAGATTATTTTCATCGCAACCGAGAACTATCTCACCAGAATCATCAATATCAACTAAATATTGTGAGAAATCGATATTCTCAATGCAACCATCTTCGCAGAAGGTAAAAGACTCCGGAAGATTCAATTGAGGCACATCATCTACAGGTATTACAATTACATGAAGCATCATCCCATCATGTAGATTACCATCACTTACAGAGATCTGAATATCAGCTTCACCAAACCAGTTTTCAGTTGGGATAATGGTCATCTCATCTGTTAACTGGTTAATCTCTATTGTTATATTGGATGAATTTGACTGTGCTGCAAAGGTTAAATCATCCTCGGAGTTATCAATATCTGTTGCAACGAGATCTAACAAATACATAGTATCTTCAGGGAACTCAATAGCATCAATTGCTGTAATAACAGGAGCATCGTTCACAGGTGTAACCACTATATTTATCAAACCAGTCTGGCTGTAAAGGTTGGAATCATCCGCAATCTGATATTCCAAAGTAGATGTTCCAAAGTAGTTTTCATCTGGTATTAACGTTATACTTCCATCATCTTCTATTATAGCTTCACCAAATTGCCAGGTCTGCAACAGCTGTAAAGATGCTGGATCAAGAGGTGAATCAGCATCGCTATCATTAGCAAGGATATCAGCATTGATTTCTGAATCCTCCGCAAGTTCTATATAATCATTATTGGCAACAGGATTATCATTAACACCCTGAATGACGATGATAAGTTCTTCTGGTGTTTCTGCGCCATAATTATCAACGATCATATAATCAAATTCAATAATTATTGAATCACCTGCTGCGAGTGTTTCAATATCTGGAATATCTGTTTGATCCAAACTGAAGCTACCATCATTTTGGATTGTTAATTCCGCTCCTGATTCAACAATAACATTGGATACTACCGCAGGTTCATCATCAAGATCAACATCATAATCATTATTGAGAAGTCCGGGTGCATCTATAGTTAACAATTCATTTTCCAAGCAGTAGTATCTGTCATTAACAGCAACAGGAGCATCGTTAACCGATAAAATCTCGATGCTGAGTTCACTATCAATATTACCCGAGATGCCATCGTTAACAGTGATTGTCATAGTCTCATTATAGGTAGTTCCAGGCGCATAGATATTCTCGTAAGGAAGGAAATTAATATCAGACAAAAGATCTATTATTGAATTTCTTCCGCCATTAATCTGCCAGCTATTCTCAGCGATTTGAGAAAACGCTTCCATGTTTTGTAATTGACCGAAGGCTGTATTGTTAACAGCAATGGTGATATTGAATTCCTGAGGTGGATTATCAGCATCGATAATCATGATATTTTCAAATGGTTGAACACCTTGTTTATCAGTTATCTCTAACATTGCGAGAGCCAGATCAATTTCGGGATTATTATTAACAGAAATAATCTCAATAGACGTGTTACTATCCGTTACCGGACCGAATCCATCGTTAATCGTAATCATCCAAACTGCTGTCTCGCTTGAACCTGGTTCAACTCTATTCTGCTCAGGAATAAATTGAAGCATGTTAATGGCATTGGACAGTTCCAGAGCTGTTCCGGCAAATTGCCAGCTTCCATTATTGTTAGAAACGAAGTTATCATTATCAGCAATATAACCTATTTCAGGATTATTAAGCGTTATAGTACAGGTTATTATTTGTTGAGGATTATCAATATCCAGAAATTCTACAGTTGTAAATGGCAGGATTGGTTCTTCATC
>CAYYLA010000352.1:0-3064 GCA_964441785.1 uncultured Candidatus Cloacimonadota bacterium
CGGGAGATTACATTCTCCGGCTCAAAAGCTGATGCTCGCATATCCTTCATGTGAACAAATTCCATATCCCTATCAACACGAATTTCTAATCTAACTATCACGCGATCTCCAACTGATGGAGGATTATCATCTGTAATCTTAAACAGCTTCCTGCCTTCATCTGTCATTCGCTCAATAAACAAAGCTTTCTGGATTGAGAGTGGTGTTTCATGAGGCGTTATCTTATCCAAATCCTCGAAATACTGCCAATAAAGAGCACCCCAGGAAACAACATTATTGTTATTTTTCACCTCAATCTCTGCCATATCACTATTGATCTCACCTTTAGACCAATAGGTTTTAAAATAACCTGTTCCTGCTTCTGGAGTAACGCCATCGATTTCCTCAATAACCACTGGTTCATTGCCAATAGTTATATCCGGAAGCTTGGTCTCCGCAAGATATTCTGTACCTCTTAACAATAGAGCATAACAAGCCTCAACTGTTGCCTTGGTTGTTTTCCAGTCCTGAACCTGTTTCTGCTTAAGTAACCAAACTTTCATCTCATTTACAAGATCTTGTCTATCTGCTATCTCATCAAACGCTTCTATCAATATTGCCTGAGTCTCTATTGGTGCCTTATACCAACTTAAGCCCAGAACGATATCTTTCCAGTACATACCCATCTCTTCTGAGTGACTGGCACGTTCTTCCAAGGATGCCAATATTTTGGTCGGCGTCAAATCTCTATCAAATCTATCCAGAGCTAACGCCATCATTCCCTGCATATAAATTGATTTATTTAACCAATATTTATCAGCCTGGTTAAGATAATAGGCAAAAGCTTCATCTATTTTCTTATCCATTGGAATATCAGGGAAGAAGCTTCGAGCGTAGAGATAATGAATCTGTGTATAACCCAGATGATCACTATCAAGATTTGCCTTTCGTTTTATCAGTTTATCATAATCTTCTTTGATTCTAATATCCATATATTGGATAGCCTTACGTATCATTCCGGTGGCTGAATCATCATAAGCATTTCTAACCCCAAGTCGCTGCAGATGACCCATCCCGGCAACAATATGCTGGGTGATATAACGACTCTCGCGCATTCCTTTAAACCAGGGCCAACCACCATTTGATGTTTGAGCCTGCTGTAATTTCAGCATAGCTTCTTCTAATTCTCTGGACATTTTATTAAGATCGAAAAGCAAACCAATTCTCTTCTTACGTTCACTCTCGTTTTTAGCATCCAACAACCAGGGTGTCTCCTCAATTAAGAGTGATTTCAATTCCTGATTCTTCGCTAAGTTGGATAGAAGAGCACTTTGATCTTTGCTATTCTTCCAGCTATCAAAAACACGTTTGATTTTATCGTTTGAATTTACAATATGTGAAGCAATCGAATTTGCATAGAATCTACTGAAAACCTGCTCTGAACACTCATAAGGATATTCCATCAAATATGGTAAAGCTTGGATAGCATACCAGGCTGGATTAGCAGTATATTCAAGTGTAAGTTTATGATGCTTCAACGTCTCTGAATCATCACTATTTTTGAGTTTTTCGAACACAAAATTCTTGGTCTGATTCTCTCTTACAGGCAATGGAAGTGACTCTGTAACCAGCATTCTATTGGTAAGAACTGGCAGTGTCATCTCTTCCCCATCACTAAAGTTTCCTGACTTGGCAAAAACGCGATAGGTTAGTGCTGAAATTGTATCAGGAACTGCCAGCTCCCAGGTTACCAGTGTACTTTGATCCTGTTTCAACGCAAATGGGATTTGCGGTGAAATCAGCTGGAACGCAGAATCTACCGGCTTCATAGTAAGAGCGTCGTAGAGCTGAATCTCTGCTATCCCATCCAAACTTACCTCTGACAGATTAGTTATCTTAGCTGTAAAATCTATTGTATCACCGGAACGTAAAAAACGAGGTGCATTAGGAATAATCATCAAATCTTTGCGGGTTTCCAACTCGTTGTAGATCAACCCACTCATCAGATCTTTTGTGTGAGCCAAACCCATCATTTTCCAACGGGTAAGAGATTGTGGAATAGTGAAGGAGAAGACGATATTTCCCTCTTCATCAGTTTGAAGATCAGGATAGAAAAAGGCTGTTTCACTGAAATTACTCCGAATCTCAACATCATCCATAGAGACCTTTGCATCCTCTTTATCCTCTGAAACACTCAGAGCATCAACACGCATTTCTTCATCTGCTTCTGCTGCAAATCCACCAGGCATTACAGCCATATTCTTAACCTCTAAATACTGGTCTTCTATCATGATATTTTTTGATCTCATCATGTATCTGTGACCAAAGATATTGAAATTATACCAATCTAATTTATCATTAAGATAAGGATAATCAACCAGATCATAGCTATCAAATTCTATTCGATAGTCAGAGAGATAAATTGAATAGGAATCGGAAAAACCTCTATCACTCTGCCACTGCAGGTAGTTATATCTGGATGGGAAAATATTGAAAGACCAGTTATTCTGAGCAAAGGTATCCAGTGATTTATCATAAAGAACTGCAGCCATCTCAGCCATAACTTTTTCACCCATTTTATCCCGTACTTTGATTTTCCAGGTCTCATACTCACCGGGAGCAAGCTTATCACGGAAGGTTGCAAATTCCAGCATAAGATCTTTATTATCCCAATCTACATTAACTGTCTGATTCATACTGTATAATCTGTTCTCTCTCACAAAAAGGAAATATACACTAATATTCCCACGATCTTCCTCAGAAATTGGAATGGATATTATCTTCTGATTATTGTCGAATTTATACCATTTTTTACTTATTATCCCATCTCGTTCGATTTCCATCAAAATTTCTGTATCTGGATAAGAAGTTCCCAACAGGAATTCTGCTTTCTCACCTGGTTGACAGCTATTTTTTAGTGGGATAATCCAATCTGTTTTTGGATATGGTAACTCCTTCGATTCGCTATCATAGAGGGTAAAATAACTCTCATTTTTGATTTGATTACCAAGATCATCATAGCTGGTTGATATTATCTTGTAAGCTCCCTGGTCAAAGGTGCGCAACTTCTTTATCTCATGCAGAG
>CAYYLA010000353.1:0-3058 GCA_964441785.1 uncultured Candidatus Cloacimonadota bacterium
CCGTTAAAAATGGGGATTACCTTGATATTGTTATTGTTGAAAATGACTATGCCTTGCTCAGCCTCAGTCCCGGATTAACCGGTGAATACGAGGTTACTATTACTAAACCAAATTACCTGCCCTGGATTCATACTATCGATATCGAAGAAGCTGCTACCGATCTGGGTATAACTAATGTCGCTGTTGATGGACCCTTGTATGCAGGTGAAGAAATTGATATTGATTTGACTATTCATAATTTTGGTTCAGATAACGCGACTGCTGTTACAGCTCTTCTTGAAACCGATTGTCCATTTGTTGATGTGATTACCGGTTCGGTTGATTGTGGTGATATCAATGCTGGTGCTGAATCTGTTCAAACATTTACCGTCGAAGTCGATGCCGACTGTCCTGATGGTAGTGTTGTTGAATTCTCTCTTAATATGGGTGATTTCGGTATCGCTAAGTTTGATGTTGCTTCCAGCAGCCTCATCTTTGAAGTTACTGATTACTTTATCAGTGATGGATTCCTCAATCCGGGAGAAACTACTGATATCCAATTTGAACTGGAAAATCATAGTCTCTTTGATGCTCCAGCTGTTCAGGCTGAAATCTTCTCTCTTACTGATGCTGTTCAAATCAATAGTGGTATCATTGATCTTGGTGACATCGCTATGGGTGCAACTGCTACATCATCCTTTAATGTTACAGCTGATGCCGATTGCTTTAATGGTCGTATCGCAGGATTCAAGGTCAGATTGACCGATGCTGCCGGCCAGGTTGCCGAGCCTGTCTTTACAATTACAATTGGCGAAGTCAGCACAACCGATCCAACCTTCTCGCAGGATATGAATTACTATTGCTATGATAGCTTTGATACTGGTTATAGCGAAGTTCCTACCTATGAATGGTTGGAAATCGATCCGAGAGACGGTGGTAATGGCGAAGTAACATTGATGCCGGACGATGACTCCTTCTCTACTGCTTTACCTTTTACCTTTACCTATTTCGGTAAGGAATATGATAGCTTAACAATCTGTACTAATGGTTGGATTG
This sequence comes from uncultured Candidatus Cloacimonadota bacterium, assembly GCA_964441785.1. GTDB lineage: Bacteria > Cloacimonadota > Cloacimonadia > Cloacimonadales > TCS61 > CAYYLA01. Next base: position 1,036 of record CAYYLA010000353.1, read on the forward strand.
CCTTCGAAACTACCTGGCAGGACGATTTTACTAACTGGAGTATCCCTGCTCATCTTGGACCTTATGCTATGGTTGCTCCTTACTGGGATGACCTTATTGGTGAACCCTATGGCGATGATATGAATCATGATATGCGTATCTGCCATTATTATAATGAAGCTGATAATACCTTCATTATCGAATGGAATGATTGTTTCAACCGTGAAGATGAGATCTCTGTTGAAAAATTCCAGGTTGTTCTCTATGATCCAGATCATTATGATACTGTTGATGGAAATGGAGAAATCCAGTTTAACTATCAATCAGTTAATAATCCTGATTCTAACGGTAATTATTCAACAGTCGGTATAGAAAGTCCTGATCAACAGAAAGGTATTCTCTATACCTTCGCAGATATCTATGCGCCAAGTGCTTCTCCACTGCAAAATGAGATGGCTATTAAGTTCACAACAAATCCTCCTGATACATTTACCGATTCTGATGATAATGATCTTATCCCTCAGGTAGCTCGTTTAAATGGTAATTATCCAAACCCATTTAATCCTGTTACCCGTATCAGTTACTCTGTAAGTGGAAATAGTGAGGTTGAACTGTCTGTCTTTAATGTAAAAGGTCAAATGATCAGAACCCTGGTTAAGGAATCACAGACACAGGGTAATTATAATGTAATCTGGGACGGATTGGATAATGAAGCCGAACCTGTTACCAGTGGTGTATATTTCTATCGCTTAAAGGTTGGAAGCGAATACGTTGAAAGTAAAAAATGTCTGTTACTTAAATAGATATTTACTTATCTAAAGGCAGACATATTTTTGGTTTTGTTGGATGAGCATACGTCTCATCCAACAAAACATTGTGTAGATCATCAAAAATAAAAATATAGAAGGGAAAATGTATCTATTAGCATTAGGTTTGTTAATTTTAATTATTCTTTGGATTGTTGAATACCATAGTCATCAATTCTACCGCAAACAGATCCCTCAGGTTATCCATATAAATGGAACCAGAGGAAAATCAAGTGTTACTCGACTGGTTGCTGCAGGATTGAGAGCTGGTGGTGTTAAGACTATTGCAAAAACAACAGGTTCTGCTCCGGTGCTCATTTTCGAGAATGGAAATGAGACACCAATTGTTAGACATCATGGTGCAAATATTAAAGAACAACTGAAAATTATCCGCTTTGCTGCAAAGCGGAATATCGATGCCCTGGTTTTGGAATGTATGGCTGTTAATCCCGAATATCAGTGGGTTACAGAACGAGAGATGGTAAAATCTACTATTGGGGTTATCACTAATTCTCGCCTTGATCACCTTGATCTTATGGGACCGGGTATTAAAAATGTTACCCTTTCACTTTGTAACTCGCTTCCTTATAAAGGTACTGCTTATACTTCTGAGTATAAAATGTTTCCGCTTATGGAAAAAAGAGCTAAACAATTTGGTACAAAATTGCATTATGTTGGACAAGAAGATGTGACCGATGAGGATATGAAGGGCTTCGGTCATATTGAACATAAAGATAATGTTGCGTTATCACTGGAGATCTGTAAGAAATTTAATATTGAACGTGAAGTTGCCCTGAAAGGCATGTGGACTGCTACCCCAGATGTGGGTGCTGCAGAAGTGCTTCGTGCAGACAGGGATGATAAAGAGTATTATTTTGTGCATTCATTTGCAGCTAACGATCCGGAATCTACGATAAAACTTATCAAATATGTTCATGAGCTTTATAGTGATCTGGATTCAATTGTTATTATTTTAAGTACACGTGCAGATAGAATGTTCAGATCGGAACAATTAGCAGAGATGATTGCTGATCTCGATTTTGATCATCTGATGCTTATTGGTGATCAACCTGCAAAAGTAAAATCCTATGCCATGAATTATGGTATATCAGCTAAAAAAATCTCTGATCCAGGTTGGGTTACCGGTGATGAAATGATGGAAGAATTGAAGAAACTTCCTGCCAAAAAAATGCTGCTGTTCGGTGTTGGTAATATACACGGAAACGGTGGAAAAATCG
>CAYYLA010000354.1:0-3044 GCA_964441785.1 uncultured Candidatus Cloacimonadota bacterium
CCATTTTCTTATATAATTCTCCTTGATTATATTTAAGCTTCAGAAAATATATACCAGAAGAAGCTGGTAATCCAGCAGCATCATTCCCATACCATTTTACAGAATGATTTCCTTTCTCTATATGTTGATCGATGAGAGTATTAATCTTCTGACCTTTAATATTGTATACAGAGATGTTTACTTCAGAATCCATTGGGATATAAAATGCCAGTTCGGTAACGGGATTAAAGGGGTTTGGGCTAATAGTAATGTGTGGGTTAGAATCAGGTATCTCATCTTCTGTCTCAGGTGTAACTCCTTCGATGGAACCCTTAATCAGATATAGGGAGCGGGGGATATCTGTCTGATCCTCAAAGCCATAGAAAAAGATATAGAGAGAATCGCTTTCATCAAACATAAGAATGTAATTTGACATATCTTCAATAATGGCTTCTTCAAGAACTTCTGGCATCCACTGAATCTCATTATCAAGCTGATCATCAATGGAATAATTGATTGATATGAATTCGGGGAACTGACTATAATCAAATTTACTGAAGATTTTTACTCCATCATTAGAGATGTTGAAATCACTTGTGTTACTTTCTTGTGAATCATAATAGATTTGAACCAGATTGCCTGTATCCAGATCAAACCTGTTAACACTTCTACTCCAGGGATATCGGTCTCCTGATAAGTAGAGAATATTATCTCCCACGAGATTAGTTGATCGGTAATACATCGTGTTCATGTCAGTCATATTTATGTCGGTGAGGAAACTGAAATCTAATCCATTATTGAGTGATTCATATACCTCAATTTCCTTGTACCCCTTTTGACATGTCAGTAGCAACAAATCTTCATTCTCAGAAAAATAAGCTCTACTGAAAATTATGGATGTATCGAGTCCCAACGTATCTGGTTGTTCAAAATTTTCTCCTTCATCCAATGAATTGCTAATAAAAAGATCTCTTTTGAACGAATATATACCATCTATATAGGGGAAATCGATGAGTTCGGTTTCCAATAATCGGGAATCGTAGTGATAGTTCTTATCATATCCAGTAGAAGGATGATGCCCGTCATATTGATGGTTATCAATATCCCACACATTCAACGCATGATTGTAAGGATCACTACCAGATCTATGGATAAAACCACGACGACGCTGTGTAATTGAACCAAAAAGACTGATAGTACCTCTTTCATAAACAATATCATCAGAAGCTTCGGGCCATACTGGATTATACCAGGGATAATCTGTTCCATAAGGAACTTCGTACATGTAATCTGGATCTCCCATACTATTATTTGGATAGGAGGTTAAATAATCATCATCCTCATAAGGATAACCACATGGTAAATGAACTGGTGGAGAATTGCCATGCAAAATAAAACTCTGTAGATTCTCAGGAACTAGATCAGACTCTGGATAAATATATTTATGAAAATCTATGTTAGTATAAAGGGTGTCATTACCGGTGTATGGACTAATACTGGTAAAATCAGGAGTTGAACCATGTGGATGCTGATACTCATAACTAAAAATTCCATCGTAATGACATGCTTGATCGCCATAAATAAGAGTATCTCCCAATCCAATGGCAGCAAATGAACCATATAAATAAATATTATTGCAGTTGTCATCTCTAAGCTCATTTGTCCAGGGATCGATGTGTTTATATTTAATTAAAATCTGCTCCTCTGAGACTAGACCAAAATAATCTTCTGAATTAGGATTATCTTCATCATCAGGGCATGTACCCATATCTGTTCCAGAATACAGGATGTCACTGGTAATATATACAGTATCAGCACAACCCCATGTCTGCATGCCGCCCACAACACCTTCAATCCATAATTCATTTTCCACCCAGACAGAATTGCCATCTACATTTCCGGCAGGTCCTTCTTCCCAGTTCATCTCATAGATAGGGATGTGATTAGTCCAGATATGTTCAGCATCATCGAACCAATTACCACCAGAATCTATTACCTCTTCTGCTGCTTCGGCATCATGAGGAAACCAACTGTAAACCTTAAAACTGTCTATTCTTGTCAATTCACGATAGCCTAGCATGGATTCAAAACTGTTCCCACTGATTTTAACATAAACGATATCAGCATCATAACCTTCAAATGGTCTGATACCGTTCTCGCGAATATCAACGGCGGTATCCGGTAACCCCAGGGGTTGAACATTTTCTCCCCAACCTGCAGGAAATATAAACTCCATTGGTGCTCCGCTCTCTGCTAATCCAACACCTACCGGATATTTAAGAAGTTTACCAGAGGTTGTAACCGGTCCATAGAAGGTTGGCCAACCATTATTATCTCCACCACCAGCCTGCTGTATCCAGATGTCATCGTTTGAATGAACAGGTCCATAGAGTACATCCGCTCCCCAAAATTTTATTAATGCCGCATTATCTCCACCATCAGCGTTTATACTTTTCTCTGTATCAGTGAAATATTGAAAATACGAAAATTGGATGGCCTGAGTTGTATCGACTTTCTGATAGGTCAAAGAAAGAACACCATTTTGCTCAACAATGTGAATCTCACCTGCAATATTTTCTTCTATCAACTGAATATCAAAATCCATAAATTCCAGGTTAGAAATTGCACGATAAAGATTTTTTATCCCATTTTCAATTTTGTTGTAAATAATAATCAGGGACTGGTTCTCTGTTAATTCCAGAATGGGTTCATCAAGCATTATTAACTGGTCTGTTGTTCCCATTACGTCTATTTCTATCTTTTGAAAACTCTGTCCATTATCGCTGGAAAAGGCAAATGATACCTTTATCTCGCCTTCTGATTCATTATAATCCAAATAGGTAAGATAGATATTTGAACCTGTTATGTGAATAGCTTCTCTACCAGCTAATTTGATTAAATCTTCTGTATCTGTAATTAATATCGTTTCATAATTCTGACAAAAGATATTCAGAAACAGCGATACAAACATTATAATGAAAAATCGTTTCATTAATCCCTCCCTGTTTAATAAAGAAATTGCATGCTAATGTTAAGTAATCCTGTATTTCAAAAGCATGATGATT
>CAYYLA010000355.1:0-3030 GCA_964441785.1 uncultured Candidatus Cloacimonadota bacterium
AAAAAACTCAGCAAAAGAACTAAATTAAAGTGGACAGGAGCAGTCAATTTAGTATTTTTAGTAATCGTGATTATTTCTTTAGGGGTTATCACTATTTTTGGCGTCACCATCATCACCCAGATTCAAAATATCATTGATATAGTCACAACAGTTATCGCTGATTTTCCTGCTTTTTTTGATGAAATTATTAATCAAGTAATAGAAATTAATGTATTTAATCGATTTTATTGGGAAATAAATATCTCAGAAACATTAGGAAATTTGAATATTGATCCATTAAGGCCTTAAGTTCTTCCTGCCAAATCAAAATCCGGGAATACTACGATCTGATCATAACCGTTTTCTATCTGAGTAAAGAAATTGAAGGTTAACTCTTCCCATTGATTTGTAACTGTATTGGCTACTTTGATCTCCGGTAAAGCCCAACCATCTGGTTTGACAAGTTTGATGCCAACATCACTGATCACAGGTTTCCAAACCATTATTTTAATTGTACAATTCGTCTCATCCAAATCAAATGTTCCAATATCTGCTCCATGAAGCGTTTCGGTTCCCGCCCAGGGCTGACCTGTCTGTAATGCTGTAAATTGCGCAACTGTTGATGATGTATTCCCACCCGAAGGATCAGGATTTGGGATAATTTCTACTGCTGGGTTCGTATCATTTTCAAAAACCGTCCATGTCCAATCTGCTCCATATCCACCCGTTTCAAAATCTACCGGTGCATTTTGAGCAAACAAGCTCATAGTAAACATTGCCATAAATAAGACTATAAATAATAAATACTGTTTCATCTCTCCTCCTCAGAGTTTAATTTTTCCTTTTTTTTATTGTTTAAAAAGTTAACTAATGATTTTTTGGGGGTTCTATCCTCGTAGAAAAGTCCCCAATTTTTTTCGATTTCCTTAGATCCTGTCGCTGAACCTCCACCCTTCCATGGTTCATCAAAAGCTTCGAAATAAAATGTTGTTACTTTGTTCTTATCTATCCAATCTGTAAGTTGTGATAAAAAGATTCCCTGAGCTTCATAACCGACGTTTCCCTTAATCAGGCTACCCTGCTCACCATCACCTTTTTTATCTGCATTGTAGTCAGTTGCCCAACCAATTTCACCCAAGACAAGATACTTATCAGGATGCTTACTCTTCACATCCTTGAAGTTTTCATCTAACCAGGGAATTGCATTATCAAGGGTTTTTCCATTCCAAAGAGGATAGATATGTGTTACGATAAAGTCAATTTCATCCGCCACTACATTGCTCTCCGGTTTATTCCAGAAATTGTAATCATCAGCAGTAGTTACAGGTTCATTTGTATTGGCTCTGATATATCTGATATAATCAATAAGCCTGGTTCTATCCATCTTATGCCAGGTCCAGAATACCTGGGTTTCATTTCCAACATTGATAGCGGCAATAATCTCGGGAAATCTCTCAGCCAGTTGCACAGCCCTTAAAAGATTAGCTCTATTCATCTGCCTTACAACATCATCATCTTCCCGGGCTAACCAAACACCCATCATCATCCTCACAGGAAGATCGTTCTCTTTGATAACCTCAAGAATCCGCTCTGTATCGTCATCCGCATTGTAAACCCTGATGAGATTCCAATGATCGGTAATAATCTGCAGATCCTCCAGAATTTCCTCTTTCGATGGACCCTTCTGACCCGGAGCCTGCCCTTTTCGATAAGCACCGTAAGAGATCGCTCTGCCTATCCATTTCCCATCTAAGGTTGGATCAAAATTGCGCTCTACAAAAGGTTCTTCTCTCTCTGCTTTCAGGTTGGATAAAAGGACGTCACTTGTTTGACCTGTATTGGTTTTACTATTATCAGCAATACATGCGGAAACAGCCACTAAAAGAACCACCATAATGGCTATTTTCGCAATCCCTCTTAATCCTGATTCTCGCTTTGTTTTATCCATTATAACTGCACCCTTACTGTTTGAACAGCATTAGCCTCGATCTCGATCTCAGCATATCTATCAGCAATCTGTAGTTTGTAGATAATTGGTTCATTCGTTGTATTCAATATCTGAACACTTAACATATTTTCCTGATTTATTGTAGCACAGGCATGTAACGCATCATTATCAAGATTCTCGATGTTTTTACTGGTTCGAACAGCTTTATCACCTGGTCTTATTGTTCTACTGAATTGTGAAAGTACATAATAGATTGGTGTGTAATAGATATATTTGGCCTCTGTATCTATCATTATTGGTGCACCACAGAAATTACCTACATGATTAGGACCTCCGTGCCTATCCAATACAATATTCCAATCCACCCAGCCAGTCATCCAATTATCTAAACTTACTATGATATTCCTGGCATAACGATGAACAGGTACATAAGCAGGATGATCTGCTGCATTGGTTCCTTCCCAAGTTACAGAATATGCCCAATCCGTTGCATTATCATTCCACCAGAAATCATCGTTATCAAACCAGTTCTCTTCTTTGAACTTTATTGGATCAAGAACCCCGTTGGGAGCATCTTTACCCAGGTCATCAATACAACCTTCGGTATGAACAATAGCCATATCTGGAAATTTTGCATTTACCCGGTTAAAAACATCTTCATAAACCTTAAAAGTGCTTTCATACCAATGTACTGCTGCTCCATAAAGATATGGTAATGTTTCCTTATCATTAAAGATTATCTCTGCCCAATGCTCTAATCCATCTCTATTTTGATCATAAATTAAGAGGTTAACATCTTTGAATTCACCAGATTTAAGCTTAGGTCCAAGATATTTTTTGATAAAGAGATTCTGGCTCTCTGGAGAAAAATGCATACTCTCCCATTGTCCATTATTTCCATGGGGTTCATTCACAGGAGTAAGTCCCCAGATATTGATTCCCTCTTTTTTGTAAGCTTCCAGATATTTCATGATGTAATCTGCATAGAGTTCTTCATATTCTGGTTTCAATGATCCACCTGTACCCTGCCAGTTGTTTTCAGGAGCTCCCGGAATATACCAGGTCTCGATATCCTTCATCCAATCTGGAGCAGTCCAGGCTGA
>CAYYLA010000356.1:0-3018 GCA_964441785.1 uncultured Candidatus Cloacimonadota bacterium
AACTAACGGAATAGGAACCCGATTTTTCGCAACAATTACACTCATCCAAACTAAAGGAACGGACTAACTGGCCTTTGATATTGTAGATTTTGATCTCAGCTGATTGGATTTCTTCATTGGCTGAGAATTCAATAGTTGAATTGGAGTTACGATCGCTCTTATTCGGATAAAACGGATTGGGATAACTCATTAAATATGGTTTTCTATCAATAATAACTTCTTCATCTGAAGGGGTAACACCCGGGATGTAACCTGATGAGAAATACAGATCGCTATAGGGTTGATAGTTAAACATGTGTTGATTAAAGAATATATACAACGAATCATCTTCGTTAAAATTCATAGCTAAGGAAGAAGATTCCGGCATAAAATATTCTGAAATTATCTCGGGATTCCAAGCCATTGAAGTGTAATCATCACTGTTTACATTTGCTTTATAGATAGTAAAGTTATCGTCATTTTCATTCAGTGTTATAAAGAGTTTTCCACCATTTCCGGCAATTATCAAGTCGGTAGGATTTAACTGATCCGGGAAGTTGACATCTTCGGTAAATTGATTGTCATCTATACTATAATTATAGATATAATGAACATCATCGATGAGCATATCAAATTTTAGATTTTGATTATTGGAGAACTCAACATCACACAGTTCACCTGCTGGATACTCATTTAAGTAAATTTTATTAAAATCGTGTACTCCTTCAGCCTTATAAAGATAAAGATGCTCATCATTAGTCCATACAACAACAAAGCCCTGATTATCAAAGGAACAACTAAATATTTTTGGTTCAATATATTGTTCATATTGCAGATTTTCCTTTCTATCAAATCTATAGGTATAAAAATCATCATCGAGATAATCAGAGACTACATGACTCATTGTAAGTACCGGATCATAAGCAAAGTTTGTAATTCCAAAGGGTAGAAAATTGTACTTCATCCGTGAATCAGAGTGATAATTTTTAGAGTAACCTGTTGGAGCATGAATACCGTCATAGATAAAATTCTCGAGATCATATTCACCATTATCAGAATGACTATTGGGGTCAGAACCGGAGCGATGCACACACCCCCATTGTCTTTGCACAATGCCCCCGTAAAGATGAATCATACCTCTTTCAAAAACAATATCTTCAACACTTTCTGGCCAAATGGGATTTATCCAGGGATATCCTGTACCGTATGGTATCTGATACTCATAATCGGGATTTCCGTTGGCAGCATTAGGATAACTACTGAGATAACCGCCATCCTCATAAGGGAAGCCACAGGTGCTTCCTGTCACAGGCATATTACCATGCAGGTTAAAACCGGCAATTTGCTCCGGGAGAGAATCCTGCATTGGAAAGATATACTTATGAAGATCTACGTAATTATAGATTGTGTCCTGCAGTGTATATGGGCTTAAAGCAGTAAAACTGGGTGTAGAGCCATGTGGATGCTGGTATTCGTAGGAGAATTGTCCATCATAATATGGTGCGTTTTCTCCATAGATATCCTCATCTCCCTCCCCTACTGCTGCATAGACGCCATAAAGATAGATATCAAAACAGTTGTTCATGACAATTTGCATATTCTCAAAAGGATCACGATGTTTATATTTAATCAAAATATTCTTATCTGTAAGAAGAGCAAAAAAGTCTGAATAATTGAAATTATCAGGATCATCAGGAGAACTTCCCATATCTGTATTAAGATAAGTTATATCCCCAGTCAGAAATACTGTTTCGCTACTAATCCAGGTTTGAGCGCCAGACACCACACCTTCTATCCAGAGTTCAGAGTCAACATAAATTACATCATCTTCATAAACTCCGCTTATAGGAACCCAGATTGTGTCACGTATTGGTACATGATTAACCCAGATAGTATCGGCTTCTTCAAACCAGTTGTAACCATTTGCTATAGCACCGTTAGCTATCTCGGCATTATGAGGATACCAGCTGTATACTGGAATATCAAGTGTATCAACAATGCTGATATAACCCTGCATGGCATCATAGTTTCTGCCATTTAATTTTACATAGACAATATCAGCTTCGGAATCGAATGGAGCTATTGCATCATCAACAATCTGAGAATATTCGTCAAAATCAATTGGTGTACAATTCTCAACCCATCCTGGTTCAGGAGCTCCTTGAAAAATCTGATCCATTGGAGCACCACTTTCCTCTAGATTTATCCCGGATGGATAAAACTTTATCTCTTCTGCTGTTTCAACCAATTCATAAAATGTTGGCCAGCCATTATTGTTACCTCCGCCAAACTGGCCAATCCAAATACCTGAATTTGAAAATACCGGTCCTCTCAACACATCTGCACCATAAAATGGTACCGGTATTGATTCATTAACATTAGTCTTATCATAGCAATACCCGAATTTTCCTAAATTTACATAACCGTTCTCGAAATAAGTTAACGTCGGAAAATAATTATCTATAGTGATAGAATAATCACCTTCAAGATAATCTGAGACGGTTTTTATCGAAAAATCCAGTGGTTCAATAGTTTCAAAGGGTGACTCAGTGTAGGCATGTGCCACCAGTAATCTGGCTTGAGACCATTCCGCAAGATCTGCCAGAGAACAGAAGGCTATTACTATGGCATCGTATTCAGTGATAGCAATGATCGGTGGTTTGTAATTCATGTAATTATTATGCCATGCCCCCAGATACTCTTCATCTGCTATGGTTAGATATTCAAAAGAATTACCATTATCTTCGGACATTGCTAATATAACCGAGATTGCGTCCCCTTCTCTTTCATAATAAGTTGCATAGATCGTTCCTTCGTGATGAGCAACCGCTTCATCTCCGGCAAAATAGATGTCGTTATCCGGATTGTTCAAGAGGATCGTATCGTTCAAATTCGCATAAATTATCCCGGTAAATAGAATTAAAATCAAGAAAATGTAATTCAACTTATTCATTGATGACTCCTTTGTTAATTTTGATATATAAATGATAGAAGATGGAGTGCATAATTTTAAATAAATAACTTTTGTGCGACTTTTGA
>CAYYLA010000357.1:0-3001 GCA_964441785.1 uncultured Candidatus Cloacimonadota bacterium
AAGTAATATGGTCACTGTTAGCCGTTATGGAAACAGTCACATTACTGATATCAACTGTTCCCAGATTGTCTAATGTAATAATCAGGTCAGATGTTTCACCGGGACTTAAGATGCCATTGTCTCCATCGTCAATTTCGTAGGAATCGTATTCCACATTTGGACCTTCAACCACAAAAGTAAGTCGATCATCCCAGGATGCTCCTGAAGTGGAGTTAACAGTGAAATCGAGATCTAATATGGTTCCACCCAGGACATCTGCTTCAACGGTAAAATCAAAATCATCAGCACTGTAAACAGATGTACCGGCAATGATGTTACCATAGGATTCGGAAGCATCTGTAACGGTTATCATAGAGTTGGTGTTAAGTGTTCCGGTAACCCCCGATGCTGTAGATGAGCCATAGTTTTTCATCTGCACCCTAAGTTCTAAACTTTCACCGTAATTAACTACAACATCATTATTTCCAGAAGATGAGCCTGAGTTATCGTCATCCAGTTGATAATTAATGATATTTACGAGGTTAGCAACCTGCGAGATTGTAACGGTTTCCTGAAGAGGGATATAATTATGTTTTGATGCAGTTAAAGTTGCATCGCCACTATCGTCTACATTGACATTGAGCATAACATTTCCCGCACTGTCTGTCCAACCTGTAACAAAGATATCATCATCATCATTAAACAATGTCACCCATGCATCCCTAACCGGAGAACCTGCATCATCTGTCACATTAACATTAAGGTAATTTGAACCAACAGGGAGGGGATTATCATAGGTCATGTTAAGATTTTCAGGGGTTTCGGACCAGAGATCAAGACCTGGATCACCCATCAAGTTATTCCAATGAGAAAAGATATTAACCTTGTTGCTTGGATTATCAGGGAATTGTTCATAAAGGTTGAGTTTACCTCTAACCAGTGCAGCACCTGGGGTATGAAGTTCATCCATAAATAATCCATAGAAAATACCAATATCTACACAATTGTTAAAAGTAGTATGAGTACCCGTTGTAGCAGTACCAATAGCAGCAATCGCACCTTTAGGAACACTTGGAGTACCAACCTTTAAGAAACTCTCGGTTTGGGCATCGCTTGTACCTTCAAAACTACCGGTTCCGCAGGTAATAATAACAGCAAAAGGTAACATGAAGCCATTATTCAAAGAACTGGTATTAGTGTTATAATTGTCATCCCAACCACTCATTCCAAGCCACCCTCTGTAATTAAAATATGAGCACCCAGAATTAATACCATTATCTATAAATGAAACAAAAGAAGATTCATATTCCTCTAAAAAACTCATCATGGGGTGTGTTTGAGATATCATTTCCCTAATATTAATATTGGTTGAGATGCATGATTCCCCTGAGTTATGAGCGGTATCTCCTACTAATAATGTGCTATTATACCAACTTGTATTACCCATATAAGGGCTTTGTTCATAATTTAAAATTTTAGACAAAATCGTTTGAAACTCTGAAGTAGTATTAAAGGATAATCTACCAAGAATGGCATCAGCGAGAATATCGTCACCTTCTAATTGCGAGTAAGGATGATCACCCTCTCCCCCATATCCTGACCAACTTTCGGTAAAGGTAGGGATATCGAAAGAGCCTCCTGCATCACCAACCAGACAGATATTTTCCGGGGGATTATCCCAGTTGTTATAGGCATTTTGGATATAATTTTTTATTGCTGTAGTTGTTGTTCCAGTCATATTAGTTGAAACAGCAACAACCTCAAACCCTTTTTCGCGTTTCCACTGAGTAAGCATCTCAAGATAACTTTCAACAGTGGAATTATCTGGATAGATAAAGAGGTAATTTGGTTGTTGATATTCATCTCTTTGATTAAGATAATCAAAGTTTACAATCTGAGATTTATAGATAGGAAGGAAAGCACGAGACATTGGATGAGAATGTTTTTTGGGGTTTATCCCTATCTGAGAATCGACGGTAACATTGATTGCTATTTTTTTAATAACCTTCAGTGTTTTCTTACCAGCATCATACTGGAAAGGACAAACAGAGATATTACTGACCCTGAAATCTCTCATAATTGCTGGATCAGAGGTTTTTACGTTCTCTGTTGGATAAATTTCATTTGAGCTATAGAAGGCATCATCAATGGAAAAAGCAGGATGTTCTTTACTACTCTCAAGTTGCAATTCCTTTTGCGGATAAACCACAACAGCGTTAAAGATTTCGTTTTCGAAGATAATGATTTCGACATGTGGATTACCCTGATCAGGCAAACCTATCAAACGAGAAAAAACAGGTAGTTCCGGTCTTCCAAAATCAAGCAGTTTTCCTGCTTCCGGATGTGTTAATTTGATATACTTTATATCATTTTGCTCTACTTCTGTAATTGTGTATTCGGGTAAATTAAAGGAAATTTCACTGTAGATTCCATCAGAATCAATACAATTGAAATAATCACTGTCTGTTGACACAGCGTTAACAGACAAACCGACCAGGATAAGAATTACCAACAGTAAGCTTTTTTTACATACCATATTATTCTAACTCATAGGATATTTTGGCTACACCATCGCGGGTACCTGCAATAATATAATCCTGCGCAAATTTTACGCTATAGGTATAACCAATCTCAGAGTCATCAACATTACCGATTAATTGTGGAGCTTCATGATTGGTGATATCATAGAGATAAACGCCACCACCACCTGAAGCTACAACAAGATAATTATCAAGGATATCAATATCCTGAGTATAACCGGAGGTATCAACATTACCCACATGCTGTGGTGCAGTTGGATCAGAAAAATCTATGATAGCAATACCTGCATGACGGTCACACACATAGGCATAATTGTCAACAATCTTTACATCACGGGCATCACCGGGAGTATCAGTTATACTAACGACATCTCCTGTTGCTCGATCTGTAATATTCAATCCTAACTGTTCATAGGAGATAAAGATAGAATCATCGTTCATATCGAAACCAGTTAAGGTTAGCGAATAATCGCTAGAGGTAT
>CAYYLA010000358.1:0-2990 GCA_964441785.1 uncultured Candidatus Cloacimonadota bacterium
AAGCTGATGCTCCCTGGCTTAATAAGTTGCAGGAAATATCAATTCTGACCAAAAACGGTAAAGAAAAATATATTCAGCAAATGCCTTTTATGATTAAAACATCCAAGGGTTTTTTATTGTGTAACATATCACGAGATGTTAGTGAGCAACATAGTGCCAATAACCTCTTGAAAAAGAGCGAAAGAAACTATAGACGTCTTTTTGAATCAAATTTCGAAGCTATAGTAATTTCTGATATGGATGATCGAATAATCAAATCAAATCAAGCTGCTGCTTCTATCCTTGGTTTTAGAAATCCAGAAGCGATGATAGGAGTTGAAATCAAATCCTTATACGCTAAACCTGATGAACGTAAGATACATTTGGAACAGTTCATGGAAACTAAGTCCATTGATAAATTTATTGTCGATTTAAAGAAAATTGATGGGACTGATGAGATTGTAAAAATATTGGGAAGTGCAGTATTAATAGAGGATGAAAGTGATGGTGAACGAATAGCTGAAGCTATGTTTGTAGATGTATCAAGATTTCAATAGAGATTAATCAATTATAGGAATAAATTAAAGCCAGGGTTGATTTCAACTCTGGCTTTTTTCTGAATTTTAAGAAAACCCGAGTCGGGTTTTATAAACCATTATATTACATACCTCATATTTCATTTTGACACTTCATAATTTAATTCTTTGCAGTTAGTTACAATCAATTCATTATTATCGGAATCAAAATGATGAAGACAGCCTGTTTGCCAAACAATGTGCTACTAAATGCATATATAGATGGCGATTAGCAGATAGAGTTTTATAGGGCTTCATTGCTCAGTAAAACCCGAGTCGGGTTGTGCTTTTTTCTTTGACAGATGAGGCTGATTTAAAAAATTTACACCCTTAATTATATGGGAGTCTTCGACATTTTTTGGTGGTATTGACTCCTGATGAAGTGAGGGTAAATGTATAAGTTTTTGTTAGTTGGTGTCGGTGGTTTTTTCGGAGCTATGCTTAGATATTTATTAGGTTTGATTTTTCATAATACATCGCAGGATTTTGCAGCATTACATGGAACTTTAGCAATCAACGTAATTGGATGTTTTCTTATTGGTGCTTTAACCCAGATTGCCAACTCTCAGTTAGGTCTATCTTCAGAACTTAAGTTTGTACTAATTATTGGATTATTAGGCTCATTTACGACTTATTCAACGTTTATTAATGAGACTGTAAATCATGTTCAGAGCCAGAATCATCTGCTTGCCTTTGCAAATGTGCTAATGCATTTGGTGTTGGGTTTATCCGCCGTTTTTATTGGTCAGATTGTAATATTAAAACTTGGTAAATGACACTATTTTCTTAGATCTATATCAATTTTAAATTGAGAAAAATCTGACAATTCTACTATCAGTAATTTATCCATCAGTTTTGGTTGACCGGTTATATTGGCAACAATTTCGTTAGCCATTAAGGAGCCAATAATATTAACAATCTCTGGACCCACCGGGATTGTATTTTTATCATCTGTGATTTGTTCATAAAGTTTCTTCAGACTTCGATTATTATCGATAGTGGTTATCTGTCCAAAATCATGTTTAACGCCACCGTGAACGAGAAAATGATCATTTTTCAGCAGTTTTTCCAATGCAAAACGTGATGGGAAATTATCAAGACAATCAGCAATGCCGGTGAAGCTATATTTTTCCATTAACTTAATAAATTGATTATTATCAGAAATCCATGTATCAACTGTTTGGATATGGCAATATGGATGGATAGAAGAAAGATATGCTTTCGCAACAGGTAATTTTGGTGAACCAACATCTTTGCTTCTATAAAGGGTCTGGCGATTCAGGTCGGGGAGATCAACGTCCTTATGATCAATTAGTATAAGATTGCCAACTCCTCTTCGGACGAGCGTTTCTGCTACAACACTGCCAAGTCCTCCAATACCAGCGATCAAAACAGAAGAATTCTGAAGCTCTTCTAGCTCTGCTTCACTGGTGAAACCAATAACTCTGGAGAATAATTGATATTTATCCACTATCCGCCGCCCCCGGGAGGAAAGAGTGATACAACATCACCGTCTTTTACTTCAGTTTCCAATTGTTGTAAATGGTGCACGTTGTGCCCATTTACCAGAATAATTGTACCGACAATCATAGTGCTGTTTTCATCCAGAAGTTTATGTAAAAATGGTGTAGATATCTTCTCCTGGCTTAATTCAAGTACTTCTTTGATAGACAATGATTTCTTATCCAAAATAATTTCATTTTGTTTGATAAGAAGGCGTAGCAAACTAAAAAATTTTACTGTTATCATAATATCTCGAAAATCAGTGCCCAACCCATTTATCTTAACTTATCTGATTTCGATGAACCACAAATAAGTGAGTTGGGCACTATGTTTATTTAAAGATCCAATTCTTTCAATTTCTCTTCTGTGATAAATCCATCTTTATCCCAACCTCTTAATTCATAATATTCAGGTAGGATTTGACGGAATTTTGTCACAGCACCCTTTTGAGGACCGTCCTGGAAAGGCTCGTCAAAACGAGCAGGAAGTGTATCCTGGTCTGGTCCAATTCCAGCTTCTATATTAAATTTACGCTCAAGATTCCAGATGCGATCACCTATAGCCAATGTTTGTTCAGTGGTCAAGTTATCACCGGTTGCAACATTTATCTGATCACGATATTGATCACCACCTAAAGCAAAGGATGTAAAAAGACATAAGCCCAGGGAGTCGATAACGGCGGTAAGGTCCTGGAATATTTTAACCCATTGAGGTTTACCGTTCAATTCCTGGGTGTCTAGTTTTTCGGGAACACCAAGAACTTCGGGGGAGATCATATATCCACGTACATGGCATCCACCACGATTTGAGGTTGCATATTGCAAACCATGACCTTGAACACCGCGAGGATCATAAGCTGGTAATTCCTGTTTCTTAACTACCATAGCCACTTCTGGATGACCATAATGTTCTGCCATTCTATATGAACCTTCC
>CAYYLA010000359.1:0-2979 GCA_964441785.1 uncultured Candidatus Cloacimonadota bacterium
AAATCCTTCTTTAGCTATGCGTGAGATTGTTCCAAACAGTTCCTGCTCAAATTGATTCTCTTCATCCTGTTTTTTCTTTGATGGAGCGAATACTAATTTCATCTCTTCAATATAATAGAGGTAAATCTGCATAAATTGCTGAACTGAGGAATTATCCAACCTGGATAGAACATATTTATAAAATTCTAGCTGATTGAAGTTTTTCCTGTTTTTGGCATCGCTGTCTTTGCCTGTTTTATAATCAAAAATCATGATTCTTGTCTCATGCTTTATGATCAAATCTGCACGTCCCGACATCGCCAGAATCAACCCGGTATCTTTGATCTCTTCTGGTTGAATTTCGATGACTTCTTTGAATTCAGAGAGAATTTCAAGCATGGAATCCGAAAGATTCAGGTCATTATGAAGTGCATAGAAAAAATACTTTATCCCTTCTTTCATCACTGGTAGAAAGATATGTTTGAAGTAGATCTCGGAATAATTATGTGGCTTCATATAACGGAAAATCGGTTGTCCCGTTAAATGTTCAAGAGCTCTGTCTGCGTAATTTTCATTAGTAAAAAGGAAATTATGATGCATCCTGTTGCCTTCATATACTTCAAACAGGCGTTTCCAGATATATTGAAATGCATCATGGGAAATTTGACCGATAATCTTCTCTGAAAAATCAAGATTAAGATTGCTGATCCGCGGTTTAATACCCATCAAAAAGCGTAAATAATAGGCAATAGGATTATTGATTAACTCATTGCTACTATACCCTGTTAACGGAAGTTTGTTGTCAGCAAGGTCTTGCTCAGCTAAGAAAGGTATATTATAAAAGTTAAGATCCTTTGTTTTCTCTCTTTTCGGCAAGGTTGGATCTTCACACTCTGCGAAAGTCTGCATTAAAAATTCAGCCATTTTTACTGCATCCAACTCTCTTCTGTAGTTGATATTAAATTGTTTACTTAATATTACTTCCTCTAAAAACGAACTCCTCTCAACATTCTGGTTGAGGTTGGTGTAGGTATAAATCGTAACATTATTGGTCGTAGCTATTGTTCGCAAAAAATAATATTTTTCACGTAGTTTGATATCATCATAGGTCTTTAACCCTAATTGCTTACGCTGATTTTCTGTTAATAAAATTGGTTTTACCGGTGGTGGTGGCAGAAAGCCTTCAACAGTATTCAGGAATACTATCTCATTATGTAGGGTATTACGCTGATCATGAAGTGACGAGAAGGTGATAATGCTCTGATTATCTTCTGTACTATGAGTAGGTAATGTCTTTGGTTTCAGGTAATCTAACAACAGTTTTAATAGATTTGCTGAAACCGTTGTTATCTCTTTATTCCCCGGTGTCAATTGCTGCCATTTGACTGCTAAACCACAGGACTCAATCGCTTGAAAATCTGTTAATGCCTGCAATAGAATCCTGGCAAAATCAGAATTATCGTTGTTATCTTCATTGATAACGGATAACATGATGCCCGTGGTTGTCTCATTGCAAAGTTTAATGATAGAATCTATTTTTAAAAATCGTCTGATAAATTTCAGTACCTTGCGCATTATCCAGGCAGAATCATTACTCCAACGTACATATTGCAGGAATGTTCCATCGATATCCAGATAAAGAAAATTGGACTCCTGAAGTTTATGATAATCTTGCATAAATAATAACCATTCTGCTTCTTTCTCTTTGCTGATAATATCCTGGAATGGCTTGTAATTGAGTAATTTTAACAGATAATCCCATTGGATTAATTGGATATTTTCCGAGGATTTCTGATAATCGATAACGATGTTCTTTATTATGCGATGGATTATTTCCAATATAATGTACGTACGACTCTGTTGAAAACTGGGAATAGCACCTGACACGAGATCACGATTGATAAAGTGATTATAGGGTTGTTCATCAGGTCTGAAATCTATAGTGATCTTCTCTGAATGATTATTATCAGTAGAAAGATAGTTGGCAATCATATCCAATTGACCGCTGGTCTCAATTATGGTTAATTCATTATTGCGATGTTTAGCAATACAATGTGCTGAGAAATTTTCTATCACCAACATTTTCTCTTGATCTATACATGTTTCTGGGATCTGATAATAGATAACAACTTTGTTATCAAATTGTGCTAACATTTTCTTTTCCTGGCGAGAGAAATAGAATTGATTTACAACTACAATTCTATCATATTCTGTATACAATTGTGCTGACTCTTCGTTGGATAAGAATATGCTGTCACAAAAATGTTGATCACTAATTGATTTATAGTATGTGTCTTTGATCTCAATATACAAATCCAACAACTCTCTCTGCCATTCAGCATTACTACTATTTAATACCGAGTCAATATCGCTGATTGCAATCATCTCCGCATGTATCTCCTCCCAGAACCGGAAGAAATTATGAGCAGCCTTTATCGCCTGAAAATAGGTACTTATACCAAGTCGCTCTTTTTGATCTTCTGTTAAAGCAAAATAGAATGCCAGCGTTCTTTTCTCTTCTTTCAATATTGGATATTCACAATGATAGAAGGATGTTATCCACTGGTCCATGGTTTGAAAATCAGTTGGTTGCAGATTCCAGCTCTGCTGAAAATATTGTCTGGCAAGTTTAGCAGAATTACGATTGGGAAAGAGGTATAACACCTTTTGATTACGATGATTGTCTATTACTTTTTTGATCAGGTCGTCGGCAAAGGTTAAAAATATATATTCCATTTTAGATAAAGTAATATGCTAAAATCACTGCAAATACTAATGCAGGGATCATGTTTAAAATTTTTATTTCTTTGATTTTTAATACATTTATACCTAAACCGATAAGCAATATTCCTCCAACTGCTGTCATCTCATTTATAATGCTAATTCCCAACTCATCTCCTATCAGATAAGCGATTAAGGTTAAACCACCTTGGTAAATCAATAGTGGAATCACAGAAAACATAACTCCAATTCCCATTGTCGAGGCAAAGGCTATTGAAC
>CAYYLA010000360.1:0-2949 GCA_964441785.1 uncultured Candidatus Cloacimonadota bacterium
TTGATTTTAAGGAGAATGAGATTATCGAGATTGGTGCCCTTCGCTTTGAAAATGGTGAACTGACGGACAGATTGTCCGTCTTTGTTAAACCTCTGAAAAAGGTCCCTGATTTTATTAAACAGTTAACCCATATCACCGATGAACAATTGGCTTCGGGGATATCATGTGATGATGCGTTGAAACAATTAAAGGACTTTGTGGGCAACGACATTCTTGTCTGCCATAATGCTTCCTTTGATATCGGATTTATCAATACACAATTAGAATTGCATGATTATCCTCCGCTATCCAACCAAATTGCAGATACGTTGACGTTGAGCCGCATTTATCTGCCTTTTATTCTCAACCATAAACTGGCAACAGTTGCCGATGAACTGGATATCAAACTTGATAATGCTCACCGCGCTATCTATGATGCTGAGGCAACCGGTTATATCCTGTTGAAATTGTTTGAGTTCATTGATCAATATGTCTCCCTGCCAATTAATAATCGTTTGTTGGATATATCTCAATTTGCCGATAGACATCTAAACTCATTATTGGAAACCATTGTTCAATACCAACGAACGCAGGTCCTTACCAATAAAAAGAAACTAAAACTGGAATTCCATAACCGTAATTATATCGAGCATAAACCATCAAAACCAGGTGAATATACAATTGACGGGATTTTTGATGAGTCAGGTGTTTTTGCCAATGAGTTCGAGAATTATGAAGTCAGAAACGGACAGATTGAGATGGCTCATGCTGTGTTTAATCATTTCTGTAATGATGAGTCTCTTCTCGTGGAAGCAGGTACAGGCGTTGGTAAATCGCTTGCATACATTATTCCATCGTTGTTGTTCTCCCGGGAGACGCAGGAAAAAATCGTTATCTCTACCAATACCAAAAATCTTCAGGAACAGCTCTTTTATAAAGATCTTCCCACTGTAAGAAAATGTATTGATATACCCTTTAAAGCAACGCTGCTGAAGGGGCGTTCTAACTATATTTGTGAGCGAAAATGGGTTGAGATGCTAAATAATTATGATGTTGTCTTGAATGAACGTGAAGCTGTGGCTTTTATGAACCTCATTGTGTGGAAGGATAATACCAAAACCGGTGATATATCAGAGAATTCTTCCTTTGATACACGACGCGACGGTAGTGTCTGGAAACGACTTCTGGCGGATCGTCATTTCTGCTATGGTAGACGGTGTCCCTTCAATAATAAATGCTATCTTATGGATATTCGCAGGAAGGCGGAGGAATCCAACCTGGTGATAATAAACCATCATCTCTTACTCGCTGATATGCAGGTGGAAAACAGTGCGCTGGGTAATTATGACAGGTTGATCATCGATGAGGCTCATAACCTGCCTCAACTTGCTCCAGGTGAGCTTGGTATCTCTCTGGGATATGCAGATTTTAATAACTATTTTCAGCAATTGTTCTCTATTCGATCTAAATTTCAGTCAGGTGCTTTGCCATCATTAAAAGCAGCTGCCACCAAGAGTACTTTTGATAATCAGGAGACTTTTCTGAAAAATGTTGAAGAAGCAATAAAGCAGATTGCTGATAATAAGGATATTTTCTCAACATTTTTCAAAGAGATTGGTACACTGGTTGAGGAAAGGGGTAGTTATGGTAAATTGCGCGTAAAGAACCCCGATCAATATACTTCTATCTATGATCAGATGAATCTGATTCTGGAATTCTTTAATACCTTCAGTGCTGTTATCCTGAAACTACGGGATCAATTGAATGGAATCAGTAGTCAGATCTTTGTTGATTATGATGTTCACATCGATAATCTAGCCGGTGCGTTGGACAGGATCCAGGAATTTCATTCCAGCCTGGAACGAATGTATAATCCCGATTTTCGTAATAATGCGTTTTGGTTGGAAAGCTTTCGAACAGCTGATCCAAAATATCCCAATGGTTTGCTTAATTATGCTCCGCTTAATATTAATCAGATCATGTATGAAAAGTTGTACAGTGCCAAGCAATCGATGATCTTTACCTCGGCAACACTGGCGATTCGTGGAGTCTTTAAATATTATGCTTCCCGCATGGGACTCGATTTGATGGAGCCCGGTTTTCTGCATGAGCTTATAGTATCTTCTCCCTTTGATTATCATAAACAATCCAAGGTCCTGGTTACCGGTTTTTTACCTGATCCTAAGGATCGCTTCTTTCAGATACAGGCATTGGATATAGTAAAACAATCTTTAAAAACAGCTCAAGCTGGGACTATGATTCTGTTTACGTCATACAGAGATCTTAACTTTTTTTATGATGAGTTGCAGGATTATACAAAATCCAACGATATTGTTCTTCTGGCTCAAGATAAAGGAATCTCTCGCAGCGCGATGTTGCGAGAATTTAAGGAGAATAAGAAGGCTGTTTTACTGGGTACGAATTCCTTCTGGGAAGGGGTGGATGTCCCTGGTGATGCATTACAATTACTGGTTTTGTATAAATTGCCTTTCATGGTTCCATCGGATCCTATTGTAGAAGCCTATCTCGAGAAACTCCAGACTGAGGGCAAGGATTCTTTCATGCACTACATGCTGCCTAATGCACTGTTGAAATACCGTCAGGGTTTTGGACGTTTGATCAGAAGTAAAAGTGATCATGGTATTGTGCTGGTGTTGGATAACAGGATTGTTACCAAAAAGTATGGTGGTTATTTCGCGGATACGGTTCCGGCAAAAACCTATCCCACCATCGATCCGGTTGAAATGCTTGATCATCTGGGCAGATGGTTTAGAAGTAGATAGGGTTAAAACAAAGTATAATTACGATTTGCGTACTGCGAGAGGCGAGGAGACTGAGAGATGGAGAGACTGAGAGATGGAGAGATGGAGGGGTTTGAAAATCATCGGCATTTTATTTTTTTTCTTCAACGAACGATACTAACAACACGAACAAGGAAAGCGCTTATTAATGAATAATGCAAAGATTTGT
>CAYYLA010000361.1:0-2937 GCA_964441785.1 uncultured Candidatus Cloacimonadota bacterium
TTGATAACTTATAGAAATAAATACCGGAAGTTACATTATTACCATTACTGTCTTTACCGTCCCAGATTACCTCATTATATTGGTCCAAGCTGTTTGGAACGAAATCGAAAGCCTTAACTTTCTGACCTTTCAGGTTATAAATAGTCAGATTTGCGGCATGAACCAGATCATCTTTAGATAAAGAGAATTCAATTGTTGTTGCACGACCGCGACCAGCTCCTGACGGTTTAAATGGATTGGGGTAATTCCTCAACTCGTAATTCGTAATTAGTAATTCGTCATTGGTATTATCTGTTCCCTGCCATTCATAGCAACCCATATCGATATTATCTCCGTAGATACGTGGGTTACCTGCAAGATCATGATCTGGAAGTTCTATATCATTTGGTAAATCCATCGTTCCTGTATCAATACAAGGTGAGTTGTTTAAGAGATTATACTCAGTTATTCCAGATTCAATATAAAATGGATCATCAAAAAGATTTTCTCCATACCAGTTCACAATTCCATTTTCGTGATAGTAAATATTATCTTCTCCAGCTTCTATCAATGAATTATAAATATTGATTGTACTTTCATCATCCCATAGCGTTAGCGTATTATAGTCATTACTATATACTATAGTATTATAAATATCCAATGTTGTATTATCTACTACATTCATACATGTTCCATTAGGGTATTGGATAGTGTTATCAGCAAATGTGCAATTTATAATTTTTGCTTCAACATATTGGTTAAGAAGAACTCCTACAGTACCTCCTTGATATTGATTGTTAAAAAAGATGTTTCTATTTTTTGTGAATTGTGAATTGATAATATTGCACGTATACTCTCCAATTCCAGTATAAAGACCATAAAAACTAATAGCTCCCCCATTATGGAATCCGTCTGAATCAAAATATGGCTGATTATTATCAAATACACATCCTTCAATATTTAAATTGATATAAGGTGCTTCACTCACAAGAGAAGGAGTAATATCAATAACCATGTGCGTTGTGTTGTTTGTAAATAAACAATTCGTAAATCTATGATTACCTTCTGATGCTTCTATTGCCCATGAATCACCAGAACAATTACTTACCTTACAGTTATCAAGTTGCAAATCTGCATGAACACGCTTAATGTCAATACAACTTGAATGAAGATGTGGAGTAGCCCCATTTTTTAATGTAAGATTCCTTAAATGATAATACTTCTTTTCGTAATTGGTAAAGTAGAAAATAAAATTGCTTTGATTATCTGCATCTAATATTGTATTCTCCCTACTTGTACCGTCCAATATTACATGATCTTTAACATTCAAAGGGAAATATTGATTATTTAATGAGGGTGAATAGGTGCCATCTTCTAAAATTATTTTATATGAATTTAGACTGTCGGATTTGATATTCATTTGAGCCCAGGCTATTGTTTGAAAAGGAGCTGAAGGAGATAATCCAGTATTATCATCAGAGCCATTTGGTGAAACGTAAACATCGTTTTCAATTGGAGCAATCATCGAATTTTCTATGTTAAAACTAATACTTTCAGGAACTGCAGCATAGAATTGAGTGGGTTCAAGAACTGTAAATGTGCCTAGGTATATTGTCTC
This sequence comes from uncultured Candidatus Cloacimonadota bacterium, assembly GCA_964441785.1. Lineage (GTDB taxonomy): Bacteria > Cloacimonadota > Cloacimonadia > Cloacimonadales > TCS61 > CAYYLA01. The sequence continues at coordinate 1,598 of CAYYLA010000361.1, forward strand.
AATCTCATGATGTGGAAGTATAGTCAAATCACTTCCATTTGCTGAATAATTTAGGTAGATACTATTTTTCTCTAATTCATCAAAGACCAATTGATGTGGTATTGCACTATAGCTTAGAATAGCACCACCAAGATCATCTCCTCGATTATAACGAAATATGTTTTTTTTAAGTATTAGATCACTCTCAAAGTTGTATACTCCACCACCACTGGTAGCTCTATTATTCTCAATTACGCAATAAGATAGATATAAGCTACTATTTTCATTATGTATGGCTCCTCCTCCATCAAAACTCTGATCATGCCCATTTCTTATTGTAAACCCAAGTATAGATATGTTATCACAGTCTTCAATCAAAAAGCATCTATCATTATAGTTACCGTCAATTACAGTTGAAGTAATAAGCGAATCATTTTCGACATAAACATAAGTTGATACGATTGATAAAGACTTTTCCAGCAAATCAAGATTCTCATAATAAATCCCTGGATAAACTATTATCGAATCACCATTAGTTGCTGCATTAATGGCTTCCTGGATTGAGGTGTAATCCATTTCTCCATTGATATCTATGTTAATAATTTCGCACAATAATGATGATATTGTGAGTATTACAATTACTGAAATTATCGTTTTTATTTTCATACTATCCCTTTTATGTCTGAAGTTCTATTGAGGCGCAGAATTCTACACCTCAATAGAACTCAGAATCACTATTTTAGTAAAATCATTTTCTTCATAATCTTTTGATTATCTGATTCAACTTTATAGAAATATATCCCACTGCTAACTTTCTTTCCATTATTGTCAAATCCTTCCCATTGTATGCTGTTCTCTCCGCTGGAACAAACATCATGCAAAAGCGTTTTTATTTTTTGGCCTTTTATATTAAATATACTAACATCAATGCGCTGTTCCTGATTAGAGAAAAATGAAATGATGGTAGAAGGATTAAATGGATTTGGGTAGTTGTTAATGGAATTGATTTTTTTAGGAATCTCTTCTGATCTACCATTTCCAATCTTCACAAAATTAACTTCACTTAATTGATTTGTATATTTATTAGTTTCATATTTATCTGATAACTGATTGTAAACTGTGAATTCTTGCACTTCTGAATTATCACCTCTTAAGCCTGAAAATGTCTGAAAAGATATTTCTCCAGGAGAAGATGAATCTGCTGAAACATAAGCAAGAACTTGGGTTGGTAATGACTCAATAATTGTTGCTCCAACACAAACACCATCCTCAAATACACCAACTTCTGTTGCATTTAATTTTTGACTTCTTCAGATTAACACCGTACTTAAGTGCGGTGAAGCGATCAAGGGGGTGAGGAA
>CAYYLA010000362.1:0-2909 GCA_964441785.1 uncultured Candidatus Cloacimonadota bacterium
GAATTATTGATCACTGTTTCATCTATATCTACAATAATAGCAGGTGATTTTGATCGCTCCTTATCAAGCTCATTCCTGATCCTGTATTCTGCCAAATTAAAAGCCTGATAACATAGAGCTTCATACTCTGCAGCTGTTTGGTGCCAGGCCACAGCCTTCAACAAAGTTTCATCGTTTAGCTTCTCTATATCTGCTGCTGTTAATGAATAAAATAGAAACATTACAAGTATGATCGCTATAGTATTATATTTCATCCTGCCTCCTGTGTCTAAGCATTGTCATTGAACATATATGTCAATAGGAATATTATGGATGTCAAAACGACATATTTTATAAAATTTCAGGTTAAATATTTTAAGATGTAGACATTTTTCAACATCGTATTTCTGGGAAATTTCGCTTTTATGCAATATCTGGTAATAATTATTGACAGATGGCCTTAATATTGCGTAATTTTTATTTAGTTGAAGATATAAAGGGATATTATGAAAAAAGAGCCAGATGATAAGATTCTGAAGGTAAGTGATTTAAAGATCATTAGATTAGATTTCAAAGGAAAACATGCTCAATACGAGAAAGGATTTGTACAATATTTTTTAAGTAGTTCATTAGATTTATCATTACTGACACTATTTCTGAGTAGCATTATTTATGTTTTGTTTGGATTTTTAGACTATACATTATTCCCGCTGCAATACTTGAATTATTGGCTTATAAGGTTGATCATTGTAACATCAATAATTACAATCGCATTATTGATGAAAAGTAAGGTAATTAAATTCAAATATCATCAATTATTTCTATTTTCTCTTATGACTCTTGCTGGGGTTGGTATTGCCTATATGCTTTGTCTTACCGAGGATAAAACTGTTTATTACTATTTTGCCGGGATAATGCTGGTTATCTTTACAGGATACTCTTTTATTAGATTGCGTTTTTCTTTGGGTTTATTATCTGGAATTATCATTCTGCTTTCTATGAATTATTTTTCAATTATTATTGCAGAATTTCCACTTGAGAATATTATCATTGAAAATTTCTTTGTAATCAGTTCATTTCTTCTAAGTTCTTACGTTGGCTTTTCAATAGAGTTTTCCAAAAGGCAGGAGTATCTTTTAAAACAGAAATTAAAAGAACAAAGCGAGAAAATATCCAAACTGAACGACAATCTTGGTGAAGAGATTGAACTGAGAACAGAAGCTCTTATAAAGACTAATAAACAGCTGAAAGACGAGATAGAGGAGCGATTACGCTTAGAGGCGGCAGAAGACGAACACAAAAAAAATATCTACAAATTGGCTAAATCCGCCCTGAGTTTTCTTAAGCACGAGAATCAGAAAAATGTATTTAATCTGATAGGTGAATCTTTACAGGATTTTACCAATGGCAACATTATTGTATTATCCCGAATAGAAGATAAAACATCCATGTTAGAAGCTCAACACATATTTGGTATAGAATCCATTTTTGAAAAAGTCATGAATATGGTTGATTTTGATTTTCTCAGCAAACCAATTCTGTGCAATGAGGCAAAAATATCAGCCCTGAAAACTGGTAAACTAACAAATATGAATATAGATTTATACGAATATCTTTTAGAAAAAGTCCCAAGAAATATTTGTAAAATCTTAGCTAAATTAATTAACCTGGATAAGATTTACACAATTGGTTTTAATTGGCAGGGTCGAGTGTTTGGCTCGGCAGACATATTAGTTTGTAAAGACAAACCATTGAATAATTTTGAGCTGATAGAGGCCTATGCAGCCCAAGCTTCAATAGCCATCCAGCGATCTCTGGTGGAAAAAGAACTGGCCGAAAGTGAGAAATGGCATAGAGCAATATTAGAGACCCAGGGTGAAGGTGTCGCAATTACAAATTTCGAGGAAGAGATTACATTCTGTAATCCTATGGCTGAAAGAATTTTCGGTGTACCAGAACATTCACTTATTGGTAGGAATCTCAAGGAATTCATTCATGATGACCAATTCGCTAAGATTACTGATGAATCAGAGAAAAGAATGAAAGGTGAATCATCTGAATACGAAATTTCGATAACCCGTGAGGATGGCTCAATCATGCACCTGTTAATAACTGCTACCCCGATTATAAAAAAGGGAGAAATCACCAGTACCCTTGGCATTTTTAGAGATATCACTGAGCGTAAGGTGTTTGAAAACAAGCTTCAGCGTTCATTGAATGAGAAACAGGTACTGATCAAAGAGATACATCACAGAGTAAAGAACAATATGCAGATTATTTCGAGCTTGATTCGCATGCAAACTCGATCTGCCGAGAATCCCGAGGTAATAGATAATCTTATAACGAGCCAGAACAGGGTTCAATCAATGGCAATTATCCATGAAAAACTCTATCAAAGTGATGATTTCACCAGCGTTAACTTAAACAATTACATAACCCAGTTGATTGGGCAGCTTGCCAATACTTTTGGTAACAGCCTATCAAAAATCAGATTCGAGAATGATGTTGACCGGATAAATCTCAATATAAATTTAGCTGTTCCATGCGGTTTGATCATAAATGAGATAATCTCGAATTCGATAAAATATGCATTCCCCGGAGAAAATAAAGGTATTATACGAACAACCTTCAAGAAATCCAATGAAAACTATATTCTTACAATCTCCGATAACGGAATCGGGTTACCGGAGAATTTTGATTACAGGAAATGTAAAAGCCTTGGGATGCAGATTATTAACACATTAACTCAACAACTACATGGATCATTGGAGACCATCAGTGACAATGGTCTCACATATGTTTTAACCTTTGATAATCCCGATTTAAAATCCTACAATTCCCATTAGATTACCATCGGTTCAAAATAGGTTCTGCAGTCTCTTTGTTAAGCTCTTCCTGCTTTCTCATCAATGCATAATATTTGTTATTAT
>CAYYLA010000363.1:0-2894 GCA_964441785.1 uncultured Candidatus Cloacimonadota bacterium
ATGAATGGATCAGATTAAGACCATTTCGTTGAACCTTATAGTTTTCTATAGAGTCGACATAGAGTAGATTTCCAGATTTGGAATAGTACTCAAATTTGATATTATGTGTACCGCCGGAAACCTCAATCTCCCCTACAGAAGCAACACCTGGGAAGAAACGTGATATGCGGAGATCAGCATTTTCGGTGGCATCAACAGCAACATCGGTGATAGCCCGGGCAAGAAAGCCCAAAATCTCATTATTGATCTCTGCTTCCATTTCTTCTTTGCGTTTTGCTGCAAAAAGACCTTTTGTGGTTGCTCTGATAATAGTTTTAAGATAGATAATCGGTTCCTTAACCTTGTAGGTTTTTTCGGCAACATTGCTAAAATCTTCTAATTTATCCAATACCACCGGTTCAAGATCATCCACATAAACCATTATTTTACCTACACAGGATGTTCGTCGCTTCAATTTTGGTAATTGAAATTTAAAGTGATAACCTTTTTTTACACCATCCCAGGGTATCGTGTCAAGATCGTTCAACTCCTTCTGTCCCTCCGGTAACTCTGAAGTCGATGCTATGATAATTAAATCTTCCTCGGTGTGAACATAGAGTGTGTTGGATTCTTTAACCGGACTTTTCCCCGTGAAACTCATTAACGATAATTTAATTTTCCTGCCGCGTTCGAGATAATTATCAAAGTCTGGCATGGTAAAATCATACACATCGGGATGTTCTGTCCAAGCTTTCTTAAGAAAATCTGCATCAATCCTGGCATCATCATACTTCCCTTCTGCCCTGAACATAATCATGCTCAAATAACGAGCCAGCGCATCATTATAGAAGTTGTTACTGCCAGCTTCGATCTTTGTTTTAGCATCATTGGATTGACCAAAACCAGCAGCCAATTTCTTGTACTTATCTTCTAACTTGTTGAGCTTGATATTGACTCGACGCACCTCTACAAAAGCATCATCAAATTTATTCTCATCCAGATAGGATATCGATTTGAAAATATTGGTATAGATGTCTTCATAATCCTCGCCGGAATACTCCAAAGCATTATCATTTAAGAGCAGAGAAGCTGCAGCTTTCCCAACACTTTTGGTGTAGTTGTCAGCAATATGTTGTTCTGCTTCATCAAGCAGTTGGATTGACTCGGCATAATCCTTATTGTAGAATTTAAGCATACCTAAATCTAATTTATAAAGAGCTTTATCCTTCTCTTTATACTGGGTCTCTTTGGCCGCTTCAATCTGAGTTATCGCTGCTTGAAAATCCCTATTAACCAGCTTCTCGTTTATCCCTGCATACTGATTCAAGGATGTCTGCATAGATGCACATCCAACCAATAGCAATTGAATTAAAAGAGCTGATATGATCGATAGTTTTTTTACCATTTCATCTTTTTCTGGGTTATGAATTTTTTAATCTCTTTACTGCCAATCCATACTTTTTCATTGGATTCTACATTAATCAGCTCAAGGTCAACTTGATAGAATACGGCTGCTTTACCTTCTACTGAGTCTGTGGTTGAGGTTATCACACCTTTGAGCATGAAATCAGCACCAGTCTCCTGAGCCAGAGATTTTGCTGTCTCATCCGAAGCAAAGGATTGCTGCTCTGCTCTTTCCTGGCGAATCTCTTCACGTTCGGCACTGGATGCTACAAATTTTACCTGACCACTGTTGGTTAATTCACGCTCGATATCTTTGATAAATACATCTGTCTGAATATGCTCGGAACTTTTGTTGCGAACAGTTCCAACAATTACTGCTGGTTTTTTACCCGCACTAACCATATAATCACTGATCCAGGGACGGTAAACCATATCCTTAATCATCTGCTCGGCAACAAGACGTGAGTCTGTATCATTCCAACGTCCGCTTAAATCTGTTACCTCGTCTGTTGATGTTCTGGTTACTGTTCGTGTGGGTGTTCCGCAACCTGCCAAGATAAGTGTTACAGCAATTATGCATACTACTAAAATTCGCTTAATCATTAGGACCTCCAATTATTTTGATATTTTTTTTGCTATTAAACGATTGATGGGACTAAATTGTCAAATAAAATGCAATATTAAGGTAAATAATTATTGTATTGCTTGTACATAGAGCATCATAACCGACAAAAATAATACCAAACTATTATATATGCATCCAAATTAATTTTCATCAAAGTTAATTAATTTGACATATTAAGCCACTACCTTTTAGATAGCATCAGCTTGATAATTAAATAGTATTAGAAGGTTCTTATGGAAGTAAACAGTGATTGGATAGACAATAGATTTGGTATATCAAAATAGATATTCTAACAAAAGGAGAGGAACAATGAAAAGATTTGTAATATTTATTGTTATAATAATATCGATATTATCAATATATGCCGATCCTGTTGAGTTTGAGTTAGAAGGGACAATTTCGTTGGATGAAACCGACGATCTATTGGAGATTCAATACGTTGATACAAACAACAATGGTGTTGATGAGATAATCCTATTCTATCTAAATAGTGATGAACAGCAGATAAAGCTAAAGATTTATGAAAATTTTGAATTGATAAATGAGACATCCTATGCTCAGTTAGATGCAGAATGGATTGATCCTTTTTCACTAAGTGCTGCGGTTGTTAATTTCGAAAATGTCTATTACCTGGTCACATGTTGTGGGATGTATTTTTCATTGTATGATTTTGATAATGCTGATTTGCTTGATTCATATCAATTCTCCACAAACGAGTATGCTATCAGTACGATCCGATTCAGGCAAACTGCCGATCAATTATCATGCTATCTCGGTATAGTATTTGACATACCATTTGAACGCTATTCTTCTCTTTATCATTTAGAGATATGAAGCAGTCATTGCAGCCATGCAGATCCTATGCTCAATCATCAATAAACAAGCA
>CAYYLA010000364.1:0-2894 GCA_964441785.1 uncultured Candidatus Cloacimonadota bacterium
TCACAGCTTTTCAGCATCAAAAAGTAGCTTAAAAGTGGAAATTTTTCCACTGAATTGTCGACGTGTGTCGACAATATTTCTGTTGAGGAAAGTTATTTTATATGACAAAATTATTAGTTCGGAAATTTTATAGAAATAATTTGACTGATCCAACTGATTTTTACTTGATAATTCAATAAGGGGAAGCAATGAAAATCCGCTGGTCGAAAATTCTCAGAATAAGATATTTATTGTATTTAATGGTTATTGCAACTGCCTTTGGCATCATTATTCATCCAGAGTATCTTTATAAAGATAAGAGATCAATCAAAGGAGAATACAAAAATATAAAGCAATTATGCCAGGCTTGTAATATTGGTGAAAATGAATGGATTGGTTTTGATGAAAGACAAAGGCATTTCAATATATTTTATATGAATACTGAATCAGGTGAATTTGTCCAAGAAGAGCTCTGTGGGTTATCGGCGTATTCCAATTTTGGTTCCCTGATTTGTCCCTATTATTTCGATGAATCTTCAAAATCCTGTTATACAATACTAATGAAAAATTCTATAGACTACCATCTCATTAAGATAAATTATCAAGATGGGCTCATGATGAGTGATCGGAGGAAGATTTTCTCTCACACCCTGCTTGAAGATTTTGATTCAGAGATTTGTCATCTCAATGGCAAAGAATTTGTTTTCTCCTATGATGACAAAGAAGAGAACCTTACAGCAAGACCACAATCAGAAAACCAATATCTGATAACAATAAATCCAGAATTATTTAAGGCATATTATCTGGAAGCACATAGAGAGAAATCAGGCGAGATAACCAAGCTGTTTTTGAATAGGTTAAATAGCGATATAAATAGTGTTTATACAGAAATAGAACTAAACAAAATTCTTATGCACAACAGTAGGAAAAACTATTTTAAAGCTAAGATAAAACCTGATGAATCATCGAATGTTCTCTCCGGATTTTATGGTGCTAGATTCATTAAACCAATAGATGGAAATAATGATGGAAATGATGATTTATTGTTTTCAATACTGGGAGACAGATTCCTATACAGTAAATTAATCTGTTACGATGTAACAAACAATCAGATTATTTGGGATAGGGATTTTGCACCCAAACTTCTTAATCTGGAGATAGAAGATGTAAACAATGATGGTTTGGACGAGATAATTTTTTCATCCTACTCACCTTGTAGTGAAATGCCGATAGATTTTAAAGAACATCCGGAGTCAATGTCATCCAAACGAACTTATATAACGGTTTTAACTAATGAGGGGAAAAATTTTGAGATAAATAACAAACCGGTACTTTATGATTTCAATTATGGTTTCAATGAAATAAAGTATGATTATATTTCTGAGTTAAATGGCATTATTTTTGGATTTAGATCGCATCACACTAGAAAAGATAAACCCATATTTTTTATCAATCTCGAAACGAATGAATTACAAAAACTGGAGCAAAGCTCTTCAAACATCCTGGAAATCATGCACAAGGAAGATCGAATTAAAGTCATCAGTTTAATTGATGGATATATTGAAGAAAGAACACTTGATTTTCAATTTAAAACATTGAAAGAGAAACGAATCTATGTAGGATTAGAGAAATTAGGTTATAAGGGATTATCCAATATTCTTGGGAAAAATTATTATATCTTCAGTCCATTTATAATGGTTTCAGAAGACATGAATAATTGCATCACAGATTATCAAGATATAGTTTTCACGGCTCCTTATCAATCTTTTGATAATACAATTTATTTTTTTGAGAAACTTGGTGGGCTTAATAATTTCAGTAAAGTAGTATTTTCAAAAACATTTAAACCTAATCCATACCTCATAATCATACTATTAGTTGAAATTCTTTTTATCGCTCTTTATTTTATCGTCAATCAGATAATTTCAATACCGATTTCTATGTCCGGCAGTAGTTTTTTTGTCGTTTACTGCTATTTTGGAAGATTATATCATTGGAAATTACTTGGCAAGTTAAGTGCTACAGAGCAATTGCAAAAGCATTATTCGCGATTTAAAACCGATGTAAAAAAAGTCATGAAAACGTTATCAGATAATCCAGCCCAAGTATATAAGAGGAATTTTCTATTTTTAACATATTATATTTTTGAAATTCCCGCCCCCAATGAGATGGAAATAATCAGAAGGATATCTCATGATCTGAAAAACCAACTGCTGGTATTAAAATTCATGAACGATCAAAACCATTGTGACGATTTAAACTCTGAAATCGATTATCAAAAAGATTTCTCTGAATCCTTAAAGTTATTAACCCAGAATGCTAGAACTCTTTCCAACTTTTCCCATATTGACAAATTATATCTTGAGGAATTAAGCTTAAATAGCTATTTAGATGAGCTCATTATGAGTTATATTAATCATCCTGATTTTGAGAGTATTATCTTTATTCCAGAAGCGAAAGATATCACAATAAGCTTGGATAAGAACCTATTCAGGATAGCATTTGATAATCTGTTAAACAATGCTTTTTATGAGATCAGTTTGGATAACACAAAACAAATTCAGATTGAGCTTGTTAAAACTCTTGGGGAAGTTTTATTAAACATATCAAATCCTATAAATCACAATAACAGAGATATTGCAGATTTTGAGAAATTAGGATACACAAGTAAGGAAAACGGGTCAGGGCTGGGTCTTTCAATATCGAAAGCAATTATAGAGAAGCATCATGGACGAATGGATTACAAAGTAGAGAATAATCGCTTCATTGTGACAATCCATATCCCAATTGTACAGATTCATGAAGAGATAGAAATCTTCTAGCGATAAACTAAGGATTTCAATAATAGTATCTCGACCGTAGTGCCTGTCCTGAGCTGCGAAGAAAAAAGAATCCTCCTTCGCCAAGGCTACGGA
>CAYYLA010000365.1:0-2891 GCA_964441785.1 uncultured Candidatus Cloacimonadota bacterium
TTTCATCTCAGAAATATCTTTATCATCGCTTAGTATTGCACCCGAATCAAGCTTATAAAAACGCGGGATTAATTCAGCTAACGTGGTTTTACCTGAACCCGTAGCTCCAATGATGGCAACGGTTTCTCCTGGATTAATCGTAAAATTTATATCATTTAAAACATAATCTCCCTGATTGTTATAAGAGAAATTCACACCTCTGAATTCGATTTTCCCTTTTACTGATTCTAAATGTTTTGGGTTCTCTACCTCGGTTACATCGGGTTTGCTAATCAGAACCTCCTGAATTCTTGTGGATGATGCTTGTGCTCTGGAGAATCTCATCAATAGATTACTGAACATCATCAATGAAAATAAAAGTTGTCTGAGATAATTTGTGAATGCTATCAACGCTCCAATTTTTAATATCCCCAGATCAATTTGTTTTGCTCCAAACCAGAGTGCTGCAATAATGGCTGTATTGAGTACAATCTGCATAAAAGGATTCATCAAAGATGCTGTCCTGGTTGCCTGAACGGTGGTGTTTGTAAGATCGCTATTGGCGGCTTGAAATTTCTCTTCTTCATAATCTTCTCGGACGAAAGCTTTCACTAATCTCTTTCCTGATAGATTTTCTTGTAAACGGGTGTTTAACTTATCCAGTTTGGATTGAACTTTGTAGAATAAAGGATAGGCTTTTTTTATCAAAATTGTCATTATGATTAATAAAATCGGAACGAAAATAATGAATAATTGAGAGAGTTGGCGACTTATAATTATGGCCATAACAAGTGAACCAATAATCTGTAATCGTGCTCGAACCATTATCCGGAGCATCATTAGCGAAACATCCTCTATCTGAGAAACATCATTTGTTAACCGGATTATTAGATTTCCTGTTTTTAACTCATCCAGATTTTTATTAGATAAATGTTGCACCTTACTGAATAAATCCTGACGCAAATCTGCACCCAAACCCGTAGCAGCGTAGGATGAAGTTATAGCACATCCAGCACCTCCAATAAATCCAAGTATGATGAATATTATCATCCGAAATCCTAAGGTTAGAACCATCGTCAGGTCATTATTGGTTATTCCTACATCAATGATTTTGGCCATGATCGTTGGTTGCATCAGGTCCATAAATACTTCTAACAACATTAACAGAGGAGCTGCTAACGCAAATATCCAGTACTTCTTAAGGTACTCAAATATTGTTTTCAATCTTCATCTCCTCCTGCAGTTTATCTTGAATTCGTAAAAGGTAATTGTGTAATATCTCTTTTTCATCGGTTGTAAAATCCTCAAAAATTTTCTTATCAACTGCTTTGAGCTTTTTATTTAATAAATCCTTGGTCTCTGCACCTTTGGGAGTGAGCTTGATAATGGTATTCCTCTGGTCTTTTTGGCTGATTGTTCGAGTTATGAAACCGTTTCTTTCCATATTCTGTACAATTCGTGTAAGAGTGGCTGGTGATACATTCATCCTGTTGGTTAATTCTCTTTGATTTATCTCTTCATTATCACTTAATTTGCTTAATAATCGGCTTTGTCCACGGTGAAGATTGAATGATTTGAAGATAGAATGATGATAGCGTTGATGAAGTCGAGAAGTATCAGTAAAAATTGAACCCAAAATTTTCATTTTTCACTCCCTTTATTCTTTAGCTTACTAATAATTAGGTAGCTAAATAAATTTCGACGATTTTTCTGTCAAGTGAAGTCTTTTAGGATTATTCGTATTAGAGAACGAAGATTTGATTGTATTGGGGTTATCATCATGGATGGTAATAAAATAAATGAAAGTTATATTCTCGAAAAAGGGATGAAGGAATAGGAATTGCCAAACTCAGCTTTTATTGTAAAATCATCCAAGACAAAACGCTAAAAAAAAAAGAATAAATATTATTGCCTGAAAAAGTAAAAGGATTAAGTTGTTTTAATGAACATATGTGCAAAATTATTTTTGTTTTTTGCTTAATAAAATTAGGAGGAAATTATGCCAAGAGGTGATGGAACAGGACCAGATGGAAGAGGTCCAAAAACTGGAAGAGGTTTAGGTAAAGCAGCAGGCAACAATATGGGACAGGGCATCGGTAAGGGTCGTGGAGCTGGAAGAAACAGTAATCAGGCCGGTAGTGGTGCTGGGAAAAGACGCAGCAATTAGCTGATATTAAATTCTGGTTAACATATCTAAGATGGAGTTTTATTATGAATTTTAACGTTGCCTTCGCTACAGATGATGGCGAAACATTTGTAACGAGACATTTTGGTGATGCTGATCTCTATCATGTTTATCAAATCTCAGAATTGGATGTGAAATTGATCAAAGTAATCGAAAATTCCACAGAAGAGGAAGAGCAACATGCAGATCCCAGAAAAGCGAAGGGGATATCCCATCTCTTAAAGAAGGAGGATGTCTCTGTTGTGGTTTCTAAGGTTTTTGGCCCCAATATAAAACGGATTAAAAAACATTTTGTCTGTATTGCAACAAAAGAAGAATCAATAGAGTCAGCAAATACAAGGATAATTGAGAATGCTACCCAAGTGGAAGAACTCTGGAAAAAGGGTGACAACAGAGAGCATCTGGTAATTTAACAGAAAAGAAATAGCCCCGGAAAATTCAATCTCCGGGGCTTTTAATTTATTACAACTTTATTATTTCATCAGGACCTGTCCCATGAAATGCCTCTTCTTTTTATTTCATAAGGACCATCTTCCTGGTCTTATTATATTCGATTGTACTCATTCGATAATAGTAAACACCGGAAGAAACACTGTTACCAGCATCGTCTTTACCATCCCAGGTTATTGAATAGGAACCTGCATCCAGTTTACGATCCAAAAATGCACGAACGCGTTGTCCTCTTACATTATAAATTTCAATTTTTGTATCAGTTTGATCAGCATTG
>CAYYLA010000366.1:0-1593 GCA_964441785.1 uncultured Candidatus Cloacimonadota bacterium
TTCTATCTATTGGGAGATCAAAATAATCGTTTATCACATAACCAGCTGCGGCAATTAATGTAGCAGATAGCATAGCAAAAAAAATCTGCCAGTTCAATAAAATATCACTATTAGCAACTGCTCCAAAATAAACACAGATTAACACAAAGAAGCAATTTGCCGGTCTAAGAATTTTAATGAAATGCATAATACCGGCTTACGGCAATCTCTCTTTAATCATGTTTACAAACTCAATTAAGACATCGTTATTCTTCATGTTTTTTATGAGATTATAGGAGTCTCTAAGAAGTTTTTCAGCAGTTTTCTTTGATTTTTCAAGACCAATCAATGACGAATAAGTTGCTTTATTGTTCCTGAAATCTTCTCCTGGTTCTTTGCCAAGTATTTCGAAACTACCAACTTCATCAAGGATATCATCAACAATCTGATAAGCTAATCCAAGATTAAGTGCAAAGTTACCAAGCGTAATAGTTAGGTTTTCCTCTGCATCGTTAGCAGCACAGGCAAGTTCCATAGATGCTTGTAACATCGCTCCGGTTTTTTTGATGTGAATGTACCTCAGTGTATTAATGTTAATCTTTTTCTTAGCAGATAGAATGTCTACTGCCTGTCCACCAATCATACCCCTGGTAGAAACGGCTCTAGTCAAAATCTGAACACTTTTCAAAGCGATCTTTCGACTTTTGAGATCGGTAAGAATTTCAAAAGCTTTTGTTAATAATGCATCACCCACAAGTATGGCTGTTGGTGTGTCATATTTAACGTGGCAGCTGGGCTTACCCCTTCGTTCATCAGAATTATCAACACTGGGAAGATCATCATGAACAAGTGATGCTGTATGAATCATTTCAATAGCACAGGCTACCGGTAACAGACGTTCGAGTCTATTGATATTTTTTCTGCCAATAAGCATTTCGTATGTTGCAAAGAAGAGAATTGGACGTAATCTTTTACCTCCATTAAACATGACGTATCTCATTGCTTCATGTAATTTTTCCGGTTTCTCCTTGGCAGGTGGTAGATATGAATCTAACGCTTTTTCCAATAACTCTTTTCTGGATTTAAAATACTCTTGTACTAACAAATTAACCTCTTTTATTTCTTTAATGGTATGGCAACTTTTGTGCCAGTTCTGGCTGATTCATACATGGCCAGTATTAACTCAAGTGATTTTCTTCCTGAGCGTCCATCGATTTTATCATTACTGGTTCCTTCTAAAACATTTACAACATTCTGAAGATAACCGAGATGACCAAAGCCATAGACACTGGTGGTAGTATAATTAGCATCTTCGATCAATTTGTCATCATCATCATAGTCTTTGAAGTCCCAGGTTTCAACTTTATTTACAGCTACACCACCAATTTTGACAGTTCCGGTTTCTCCCATAATTGTTATTGAGCCTTCATAATTCTTTGGAAAAGTATTCATGGTAACTTCACAAACCCCAATTGCACCATTCCTGAAATGGATAAGTCCAGCACCCTGATCTTCTGTTTCAATATCATGATTTATTGTTGTTGTAAAAGCCATAACTGATTCTACAGGCCCCATAAGCCACTGGATTAAATCGAAATAGTGGGATGCTTGATT
>CAYYLA010000366.1:1603-2876 GCA_964441785.1 uncultured Candidatus Cloacimonadota bacterium
ACCTTCAAGATTTTTTGGATATGTAAGCATAGTCACATTCAATGAACCAATTGCACCTTTTCTAAATTTTATTGAAGCACTTCCTGTATCCTCAGTTTCAATTCTTCTTTCCATAGTTGCTGTATGTGCCATGACACTTTCAACAGGTCCTATAAGCCATTCCATCATATCTACATAATGGCTTGCCTGGTTCATAAAAGCTCCTCCGTCAAGTTCCCATGTACCTCTCCATTTAGCCATATCGTAATAGCTTTGAGGGCGAGTCCAGCGAACAGTTGCATTGGCCATAAACAGCCTGCCAAATCGTCCCTTGTCTATGGCTTTTTTCAGTAATTGAATAGGCTTGTTAAGGCGATTTTGTTTAACAACAAATAGTTCGACTCTATTCTGATCGCAAGCCTTAACTAATTTATCTGCAGATCGCAGATCTATTCCCATAGGTTTTTCAGTTACAACATTAACTTTTCTATTTGCTGCTTCAATGCCTATTTCGGGGTGTAGCCCACTAGGTGTACAGATAAGAACAGCATCTAGCTCTTCTTTTTCAAGCATCTCGATATAATCATTATAAGCGGAATTGATATTATATTTTTCTTTTGCCTGTAAGGCTCTATCTTCAATGATATCAGCACAGGCAATTATTTCAGCAT
Source organism: uncultured Candidatus Cloacimonadota bacterium (assembly GCA_964441785.1). Classification (GTDB taxonomy): domain Bacteria; phylum Cloacimonadota; class Cloacimonadia; order Cloacimonadales; family TCS61; genus CAYYLA01. The sequence continues at coordinate 2,254 of CAYYLA010000366.1, forward strand.
TATCAATTTGAGCAATAGCTTCGAAGTGTTTACCGGAAATTCTTCCACATCCAATAAGTCCAAACTTGATCATAATATTCATCTCCTAAAAATTTTCCTAATTTTATCCAAATATTATTTAACATTAATGGTGTCAATGAATTATTTATGCTAATTGAGCAGTTAAGATGATGTTGGGAAAAAGGTAAAAATATAAACGCTAATATTCAATCTCAATAATGATTTTAGGAATTGAGAATAAAATATCTGAAAAAAGGGTGGCTAGTGTAAGTTCCTGCATAACAACGAATTGATAATGTGGAATTTATCAGAAAGTGCTTGACAGAAAAAACCGCGCTTTAAATTAGGATTTCCTAAGCTAAAATATTTAAAGGAGAAATAAATATGACAAAAGCAGATTTAGTTAGAGCAGTATCAGCGGAGACAGGAATTATCCGCAAAGATGTATCATTGGCTGTTGATGCATTTCTAGATTCAATCAAAGATGCGATGAAAGATGGAAAGCATATAGAAATTAGAGGATTTGGTACATTTAAGTTAAAAGTACGTAAAGAAAGAATTGGAAGAAATCCAAAAACTGAAGAAAAGGTAAAAGTTCCTTCAAGAGTTGTTCCTACTTTTAA
>CAYYLA010000367.1:0-2872 GCA_964441785.1 uncultured Candidatus Cloacimonadota bacterium
TAAAGGCAAAAAAAAGTTTAGAATTAATAATAAAAAATATAGTAAAATAGGTGCTTAAAAGGAAAAAGATATGGCAACAAAAAGCTTGAGTCCTGATTTATTAGCAAAGTACGAAGCAGTACTTATGGAAGAGAAAGAGCAATCTCAAAAGATTATTCAGGGTATTAATGAAATTCAGAAAAGAGGAAGCAAAGAGAGCTCCGGTGATCTTTCATCTTACTCTGTTCATCAGGCAGATTTGGGAACTGACACTGATGAATCGGAAAAACGAGTTTATCTATTAGAACGAGAATTAGATAAACTGAAGAGAATTAATGAAGCTCTAAGAAGAATTTATGATCAATCCTATGGAATTTGCGAAATTTGTGGAGAATATATCCAGGAAAAACGATTGAAGATCGTACCTTATGCAAAATTCTGCATAAGCTGTAAATCAAAAGAAGAAAAGAAACTGAGAAGACGCCGCTAGTGAAGAATATTCGCTTCTTCAGTCTCTCCTTTCTGGTTATAATTCTTGATCAAATTTCCAAGATCATTGTTCGAAATCACATAGAACTCGGCCGGATAATCCGGGTTACCGAAAAATTATTTTGGCTGACTCATGTAGAGAATACCGGGTCAGCTTTCAGCTTTACATTAGTTCCCAACAATCCTGACATCAACAGATATGCACTTGTATTTATTGCTTTTATAGCCAGCGTAATCATCGCGGTTTTGATGGCAAAATCCAAACTGAAAATTGAGAAAATTGTCTTTGCTCTGATTCTGGGCGGAGCAGTGGGAAATTTGATTGACAGAATAATCTTTGGTCGAGTTACTGATTTTTTATGGCTTGATTTTCCTGATATAATCATGAACAGATGGCCGGTATTTAACATAGCAGATAGCTCGATCGTAATAGCTGTTACGATTATGGCTGTTTATATCCTGTTTTTTTCAAAAAAGACAGAGGAGGATAAATGAAATTTAAAGGTTCAATGTTTTTTTTAATCGCATCAATTCTGTTGTTTGCAGCACTCTCCGCTGTTGACGTATCAATCTATGATATCCAATATACGGATTCGGCGTCGGGAGATTCACCTTATGTAGGGCAGACCGTTACAACAACAGGTATCGTAACTGCAATGGGTTTCAGTGGATATGATGATAATTTCACTATTTCAACACCTGATGGTGGTGCCTGGAATGGTGTCTATGTTTATATGTCTGGTGCGACTGTTGCTGTTGGTGATGAAGTAGAAGTGACAGGAACTGTTGAAGAATTCAATGGTTATACAGAGATCTCTGGATATAATGATCCTGTTACTGTAAATGTTCTTTCATCTGGAAATAACTTACCCGATCCAATAGTTATTACAACAAGTCAGCTAAGTAATGATGAGGCTAATGAAGGTGTTCTTGTACGCATTGAAAACGTTTCAGTTGTAGAAGAGCCGGATGGATATGGTCAATGGTTTGTAGATGATGGTTCTGGAAGCTGTCAGATTGATGATGGATTATACAGCTATGATAATCCAACCATCGGTGATTCATTTACATCCATTACTGGTCTTGTAGATTATGGTTATAACGAGTTTGGATTAAATCCTCGCAGTGCTTCTGATTTTAGTACAGGAGATGATACTACACCTCCAACGCTTCAGAGTGCTTTGGCAACCGCTTCAACATCTGTTACGTTAACATATTCCGAGGCTGTTGATAATGCTTCCGCAACCAATCTTGATAATTATGAGATAGATGGTTTAACAGTAGAAGATGTTACCATGCATACAAATGGTGTTGCTGTAGTAATCGAAACATCTGAGCAAACAGCTGGTGAATCATATATGATTACCGTAAATTCTGTAACAGATGTAGCTGATAATATGATTGAAGATGACTCGCAAATCGCTTTTACAGGTTTCCAACAGGGTGGAGGAGGATCAGATCTCTTCTTCTCTGAATATGTAGAAGGATCCAGTAATAACAAAGCATTGGAAATCTACAATGGTACAGGAGCAGCAGTAGATTTATCCATGTACGAAATCTGGAGAATATCAAATGGTGGTGACTGGGCAGAAGGCGCATCCAATGCTGTTGCACTTTCTGGAATGCTTGCTGATGGTGATGTATATATCGTCTGTAATTCATCTGCCAGTAATGAGATCATAGCTGTATCCGACCTGGTTGGTACAACCGCAACCTATTACAATGGTGATGATGCGATTGGCCTGGCCAAGAACGGTACGTTGATAGATGCTATCGGTGAAGAAGGTGAAGATCCGGGTGATTACTGGGCTGTTGCCGGTATTGAAAATGGTACACAAGATCACACACTTGTCAGAAAAGAATCAGTAACCGAAGGAACAACAGATTGGGCATTAGCTGCTGGTACAGATGCAGAGAATTCCCAGTGGATTGTTCTCGATATCGATGATATATCCAACCTTGGATTCCACGCCGGTGGTGGTGAAGATACAAATCCTCCGGTAATCTCATCTGCCAATGCTACCACAGCAACATCTGTTGAGATAACCTTTAACGAATCACTTGATCAGACAACTGCTGAGAATGTCGCTAACTACTCTATCACAGGTTTGACTGTCTCAGCTGCTTCGCTCAATAATAATAAAGTTACGTTGACTACCTCGACTCAAACAGAAAGTCAATCATATACAATCATGGTAAATAATGTAGAAGATTTAGTCGGCAATGTTATCCAGGCAAATTCTACAGTTGATTTTACCGGTTACACTGAATCAGAATATGATTCTATTGCCGATATCCAAAATAACACAACAGCCTATGAAGGCCAGAGTGTTACGATTCATGGTATAGTTACAATAGGCGTTAATTCTATCCAAACTGACAGAACGAATGCTTATGTGCAGGA
>CAYYLA010000368.1:0-2865 GCA_964441785.1 uncultured Candidatus Cloacimonadota bacterium
TTACAATAGGCGTTAATTCTATCCAAACTGACAGAACGAATGCTTATGTGCAGGATAACAGTGGTCGTGGAATCAATATCTACGACAGTGCCGTAATTGATGCATTAGCGCGAGGGAATGAGGTTGTTATCACCGGTTCTGTTACTCAATATTATGATACAACAGAGATCACAGATCCGCAGGTAACAGTTTTATCAACAGATAATCCTGAGCCTACACCGCTGAATTTCGATCTTGCCGATGCCAATGATGTTAGCCTTGAGGGTACATTATTAAAGGTTACTGGAGATATTTATGATGTTTATTCCGGTGGTGGTGGCACTAATCTGAATATCCAGGATGACAATGGTAACACATTAACAGTACGTGTTTGGGATACAACTGGTATCAATACAGATGAATACGACATAGGATATAATCTTTCTGCTATAGGTGTTGGATCTGAATTCAATGACAAAATGCAGATTACGGTTGGATATGAAGATCAGATTGGTGAAGGATCTAACACTGATCCATCTATAACACTTGATCCTGAAAATCCGGAATCAGGTGACAATGTTACACTTTTCGTTGAAGTACCTCAGGTTCTTTACAAAGCGAATTTATATTGGAAGACCAACGAAGATGTTGATTATCAAATAGAAGAGATGGATCTGGTAGATGATGTTGTGATTACCTACAGCTCAATGATTCCCGGTCAATCGCAGGGAACAACGGTTTACTATTATCTGGAGTTATTTGAAACCGAAGAGGATATGTATTACATCCCGGGATCAGCTCCCGCCGAAGTTTCAAGTTACACCATTGCTCTGGTTAGTAATAAAGCAATTCTCAATGTTCCACCCAAAGCTTTTGATCCCTATTCCGGCGATAAATTCCCCATTGAATACGCTGCATTGAAGGGAAATAAGGCAATTATTCGGATCTACAATGCCGAAGGAAAATTGATGTATACACCACAGAATTTGATTGTTGGCAGCAGTAATGGTGTTAATACCTATCTCTGGGATGGTCGTGATAAAGAGCGTCAATTATTGCCAATCGGCCTGTATATATGTCATCTTGAAGTGATTGATAAAGATAATGGTAAAACCAAAACCGCGACAGCTCCCATCGTCATCGGTGCACCATTGAAGTAGGAGGTGGATGATGAAAAAAATTACATTAACACTCACAATTATCCTGTTAGTCAGTGCTGCTTTAAATGCTGTATTTGATGATTATGAACCTTCACCACGTGCTCGTGCATTGGGTGGAGCATACACCGCTATAAGTGATGATGCCGGTGCTGTTTTCTATAATCCGGCGGGTCTTTTATTTGCACAAAATAATGTGAAAATCAATTATACAAATCGTTATGGGTTGGATTTCTCTGTGCTTTCAACAGCTGCTGCGTCCTATCAATTACCCAAATCATGGGGTACGATAGGTCTTGGTTTGATGACCCACGATGTGGAATATCTTGATGTTGATTTGATGTCTGAGCAATACTATTCACTATCTCATGCGTTTCAGTTGATGAAGGATATCCATTCTCAGCTTGTGGTTGGATATTCCTTTACTATGATGCATCTTGAGATTGATGGTTATGGCGATCAACCAGCCTTTGGTTTCAATCTTGGAGCTATGGCAGTGTTGCATCAGCGTACCCGTTTAGGTTTTACTGTAAGCAATATCAACAATCCCAAGGTGGGAGAAGACGATAGACATGAATTGCCTCAGAGAATGGCCATTGCAATCGCTTATGAGCCTTATGATGGTGTTACTACTGCTCTTGAACTTAAGAAATCTGTCGAAGATGATGAAGTTGAGATTCACTCCGGTGTTGAGGTTAAGGTTTTTGAAATCCTTGATCTCAGATTTGGTGCCAGAAGTTACCCCGCATCCTATTCCGCAGGTTTTGGCTTGGAATTGTATAATGTTCAGTTGGATTATGGTTTGAATACACATTCCGTGTTGGATCCTACCCATCATTTTGGATTGGGATATAGGTTTTAGATTAGGGTTTTAATTATGTAAAACAGCGGGAGTTTTCCCGCTGTTTTGCGTTAGATTATCATTTTTTCACCACAGGCTAAAGTGCAACCCCTCCGGGGTATGAGATCTTGGATAAATTTTAATACCTTGAGTATGATTGGATTTTCTCTAAAGGATTAAATAAGTAACAATTCAGAATTTGTAGAAATTGTACCATTTAATACTGCCGATTTAATTTTTTACCCATAATTCTACTGCGAAGCAGTTTATTTTAGCCTATTGTTGCGATTCTGCAACGATAGGGTATGGACCACCGCGTATAATTAATTCGCTGTAGGCGATTTGGTTTTTAGAAAATTTATTAATCCCATAAAAATTTTTCGTCATATTTTATCCCATGTTCACATAATAACTCAATAAATTCTTCTTTAAATGATTTTCTTTCATGATGTTTTTTTTGGTCTAAAATGTATTGTTTTACATATTGTATTTCCCTATGACCTACGGTAAAGGCACCATAGCCTCTTTGCCAGAAGAAGTTTTTAAATCTCTTCTCATACTCCTTTATCCATTTGGAGGAATCTCTCTTTATGCTCCATAAATACCTAGAAATGCTGATATTCTTCGATAAATTTACTAATATATGAATGTGATCCAAGTGACTATTTATTTCTTCTATATATGAGTGGTTTAATACAGAACATTGTTTAATATGCTTGTGGAGTTCATTCTGAAGCGAGTTATCGTTGAGAAATGGATAACGATTTTTTGTGCTGAAAACAATGTGAATATGATTGAATACTAATGATTGTGACATAAAACCTCCTTGATTATTTATCCCCTACAGGGAAAGATCATCTGTGTGTGATTTAAACCTGTGGTTTCACC
>CAYYLA010000369.1:0-2858 GCA_964441785.1 uncultured Candidatus Cloacimonadota bacterium
ATAGAGACGAGGACTAACAAGCTGTCACGCATTAAGGGGATCTGGGATCAGCGGATCTATAATAGTGCTGGTGATCTGTGCAGTCAGGCGCTGGTAACGGGTGTATTTATTGGTGATGGGAAACCGCGGCGCATACCCGTAGATGTGCTTGATGCTATGGTTAAGGCGTTAGAGGAGTAGCCAGGTAGCCAGGCCCAGGAATGAAGCATAACCACCAATATCGGTGAGCATGGTAATAATGACACTTGAAGCGAGGGCTGGATCGATTTTAAGCGCTTTCATAATGGTTGGAATGAGAGAGCCCATGAGGCCAGCGATAAACATATTACAAACCATGGCAGAACCGAGCACGACACCCAGCATAAGGTTGCCCTTGAGAAGATAAGCCAGGCCGGTAGCGATGGACCCAATGATCACGCCATTTATGAGTCCGACTGTAACCTCTTTCATGATAGCTTTATAGGTATTCCTAACCGTTAACTCACCCATGGCAATCCCGCGGGTAATGACGGTAAGGGTCTGAATTCCGGAGTTACCGCCCAATCCAGCTACGATAGGCATAAGAACAGCCAGTACAGGCAGGATTTGGATAGATGATTCAAAAATTGCGACCACGCTGGAGATTATCAGAGCTGTCAGCAGATTGAGAGCCAGCCAGGGCAGGCGTTTTCCCACAGAACTGAGAGGCGCAGTAAACACCTTATCTTCGGATTCCAGACCAACCATTTTATAGGCATCTTCCGAAGCTTCTTCATCGATAACATCCAGGATATCATCCATGGTTATACGCCCCAGTAACAGGTTGGAATCATCAACAACGGGAAGAGAATATTGATCATATTTACGGAATAATCGCGCCACATCTTCCTGATCCATAGCCACATTTACAGAGATTACATCAGGGTTCATCATATCTACAGCACGGCGTTCCGGTGTTGCCAGAAGCAGCTTGGCAAGATCCAGAATACCAATTAATTTACCCTCATCATTAACAACATAGACGTAGTGAATATTCTCAACTTCCTCGTAATGTTCGCGGATATATTCAATCAACTGATCCCGTTTTTTTGATCGTTGCACGGCGATGATCTCAGTCTGCATAAGACCACCGGCAGAATCTTCATCATAGCGAAGAAGTTTTTTAATGGACTGTGTATCTTCCCTATCGAGGATTTCAAGTTTTTCCAGAACTTCTCTGGACACTTCATCTTCCAGGTCAGCGATAATATCAGTAGCTTCATCCGTCTCCATTTCATCGATAATTTTAACCAGTCGTATCTGTTTAATTTGAGAGAGTATTTCATCTTTAACATCATCAAAGAGATCTGGCAGGACATCGGAAGCGTTTTGGGCATTGAGGTAGGAGAAGGCTTTAACCTGGTATTCATCGGGTAGATCATTGATTATTTGAACCGCATCAGCAGGGTGAAGTTCATTGATTTTTTCACGAAGAATTGTTTCTTCATTTTGATCAAACAATTTGATTATATCTTCATACGACATTTTCAGCATACCGAACCTCCTCGATGCAGGTTTAGAAATATAGTCAGATAAAAAATGTCAACTTTGTTGTAAAAATTACCCCAACAGGGAGGTTTAATATAATAGCGTAACAGGTTAACGCAAACCTAATCAGTATCTATTCATATCCATCAGAGGTTTTGAATTAGTCACCTATCATCATAAACCAAAAAAGGGGTTACCCAAAAGGCAACCCCTTAATTTGTGATAAATTATTTAGCGAGATCTTCTGCTTTAATGTTTTCTTTAGAATTAGCAGAACCTTCAACGAATTCGATAATGGCCATAGGCGCGCTATCACCTTTACGGAATCCATTTTTTAATACTCTGGTATAACCGCCATTTCTTTCGGTATACATAGGAGCAAGTTCTTCAAAAACTTTTTTAACGAGGGTTCTATTATTAAGTACTTTAAAGGTAAGACGACGATGATGAACCGAATCTTTTTTACCGTAAGTAATAATTCTTTCGGCTATACCTCTGATTTCTTTAGCTTTAGCGAGGGTAGTATTAATTCTACCATGTTCTACTAAAGAAGTAACCAGATTTTTCAACATCAATCTTCTATGATCTCTTTCTCTTCCGAATTTTCTTCCACTAACTTTATGTCTCATAACACATTCCTTCTTTGAACTATCTACCTGTTAAGCATTTCTCTTGAAAGTAACATTGTTTTTTGCTTCTTCGATCTGAGCAACTTTGCCCTGAACATCATAGCCAAGGCCGAGTTCATATTTCTCTAATAAAGCATTAATTTCTTCCAAGGATTTCTTACCAAAGTTTCTATATTTCAGCATCTCATTTTCAGATTTTTCAATCAATTCACCAATAGTATCGATTTTAGCAGCTGCCAGACAATTACTACATCTAACAGAGAGCTCAAGTTCGTTAACATTGGTATTGAAGATTTTTTCCAATCGTTCCAGTTCGGGATCCATTTCAACTTCCTGAATATATTCAGGTTCTTTTTCAAATCCAACGATGCTGTTATAAAGGTCTTTCAACAATTTAGCAGCAACATAGAGGGATTCTTTAGGATCCACACTACCATCTGTGAATACTTCTACAATAAGTTGATCGAAATCAATCTTTTCTCCAACTCTTTCGTTGGACACATTGAAGTTAACTTTAGTGATTGGTGAGAAGATAGCATCGATAGGAATAACTCCAACAGGCTTTTCTTCAAAGTCGTGTTTATCGGCGGGAACATAACCTCTACCGATACCGACCCAGATCTCCATTCTAAAATCAACATCTTCGGTCATTTCCAAAAAGAAAAGATCTTTATTTAATACAGTAATACCATTATATTCTTGAATATAACCAGCAGTAACAGC
>CAYYLA010000370.1:0-2529 GCA_964441785.1 uncultured Candidatus Cloacimonadota bacterium
GAATTGCGTTTTCGAGGAAATGACTATACCATCGATTACTCAGAGGGTAGCATAACCTTTACTAATGCTCATTTTATCTCCTCCAGCTCTGAAATCAGAGTTACCTTCCAATATACCGATGAGCAGTATCGACAGAATATGTATCTTGCCAGCTCACGATGGGAAATAACCGATCGACTGAGGATGACACCGCAGATTATCTGGCAGATCGATGATAAAAATAATCCACTTCTGGAAGACTATTCCGATGAAGATATCGAACTTATGAAAAATGCTGGTGATTCGGTTGTGTGGGGTAGTGGTGTATTTGCTGTTGATGATGGATCGGGGGATTACAACTATGATGAAATCAACGATTTTTATTACTACGTTGGTGATGATACGCTGGAGGCGGGAAATTACAATCTGAGATTTACTTATGTTGGCTCTGATGAGGGTTTATACAACCTGATTGGTTCGGGAGATTATTATCTCTACGTGGGTGAAGGTGGTGATTATCTGCCGATCAGGAAACTTGAATCGCCATCCAGTCTTGGTAATGTTGGATTGAATCTGGCCTATCAGAGTGAACAGTTTATGACGGAAATCGAAGGTGTTCTATCTGCTGAAGATCGTAACACCTGGTCATCCAAAAATGATAATGATAATGTTGCCTTAGCTGGTAATCTGCGATTGATTCTGATTCCTGATTATGATCTGATAAATCCCAGAATTACCATCAAACAACGTAATTGGCAGGAGAATCTGAATCTTTTTACGGATCTGGATTCACCTCTGGATATCTATGAAACACAAAATACTCCAGATACCCTGGAAACCAGTGAGACTTCTATCCAAACTGATTTTCTGATATTGGATAAGATAAAACCGGGTTTGGTGATCAAACAACGGAATGTAACTGATTTCTTAGATCAACAATATCTCGGGGCTAATCTAAGTGTGATGGATGTGGGACATATCACCAGCCTTGATTATCGCTATATCGATCAAGTTCAAGATTATGATAAAACACTTGATCTTGAACAATGGCGTTATCGTAAACATAATATCAACTCACGTTTGGATTTTAAACCTGTCTACCTGAAAGGCTCATACCTTTTTGATAGTCAGAAATCAGAATATCGAAACATTGGAAAGCTTGGATCACAGAATAGTAAGATGTCCACAGCCATTGGAATTGCGATAAAGGAATATAATCAAATCGAGGGATATTGGGAAGAAGAGAAAGTCGATTCGCTTAATACTGAAGATGATTGGGATAATGTGAAACAGATCACAACAATGGGATCACGTGGAAAAATGAAGAATGAAGATTTCATTTTGGCAGTTGATATAGCTCATAGAATTGTTGAAGAAGATGGTAAAGAGCTTGGCTTTGATTTGGCGGAGATTTCTCTTAATAAGAAGCTCTTTTCAAAAATGATAAATCTCAATGGATCCTATGAATTGCAGAATGTTGAATTCTATCCAAAAATACGAGAGCTGGAATATGTAGGTGAAGAACTGGGCGTTTACGATAGCCTGGGATTTGTTAATGAGGATGGGGAATACGATTATGTCGTATCCAGTGTGGATTATGATAATCCACAGATGTCTGTACAGGTGAATGCAAATCTATCAATGGATATAGATCCGGGGAAAATTACTGACTCCTTTATGAAGAAGTTTCGACTGGATAGTTATATGATGATAACAGAGAATTCGATTTCTTCTGACAAACAACAGATTTATCTTCTCAATCCGGATTATATCAGAGATGCTGAACATACCCTTTACGGTCGATATCTGATTGATGAGAAGCTGCATATTAATCTTAAACCGGGGAAATTCAATATTCGTTTATCCTGGCATGATGAGGAGACTCTTGATCAACGTTATAATGATACAATGGAATCAACCGGACAAACAGAGTTTGGCGCGTTACTGAGGTTGTATAAAACAATTGGTTTTAATTGGGAACTGGAGGGTGATTGGCAGGAAGAGGAGGATTCAAGATATCAATTGAATTCTCAATCTCAAAATTATGCTTTCACATTCAGACGGGATATTGCGAGAGGCTTATCAATGAAAACATCATTGAATTACAGCGCTGAAGAGGGTGATGAAAGAGGGGATGATAATAATTTTCAACTGGATAGTTTCAGTATCTCGGAATTGATAACCTATTTTGGTGGTATTGGATTTAAAATCACTGGAAGAGCTGAATATAAATCTAACAATCGAAGTGGATATAATTATTCAAGTTATAAGGATAAATTGGATGGCGATATCGCAAAATGGGCTTTAACCATAAACTATAAAATGAATGCTTTCACCTATCTGACAATGGAATACAGTGGTGATAGCTATCCCGGCTATGATCAGAACCATAAATTCAGGATGGAGATCAAGGCAGAACTATAATTTTGGAAGGCGAGAGGCGAGGCCAAAGAAAAAAGATTTATACGCCTTTGGCGTAATAAAGAAAAAAGAAAAAAAAACGAGACCTTCGCAATGGTTGATAAACCTTGCGAAAGGTTGAACTGGTTG
>CAYYLA010000370.1:2539-2853 GCA_964441785.1 uncultured Candidatus Cloacimonadota bacterium
CAAGTCAAGCAGGCCAAGACACAAAGAGAGTAAAAAATCGAAGAGCGATGGAATATGTTCCCTGCGGTCACGGAATTTATTCGCTGACGCTCATGGAACTTGCTCCTTTCAGTCGCGGAATTAATTCGCTGACGCTCATGGAATTCATAGTCGAGATTTCTTGAGGAGCTTAAAAAATGATCACATCTCACTTTTCCCATTTCACTTTTCCCTAAATTTCCAATATTGCTTCCTATGGTTTCACAAGTTCAACCATAGACTAAAATAAACCCCGATGGGGTAGAGATTTTTTCAAAGATTTTCCTAAACGCCTC
>CAYYLA010000371.1:0-2824 GCA_964441785.1 uncultured Candidatus Cloacimonadota bacterium
TCGAAGGCGCGATGAAAAACAAGTTCACACGTTGGAAATAATGTTCTGAAGCGTTTAATTTTCTCGCCATCAATCTGGAGTTGCGAGGTGAGAAAACCTACAGCGAGACCTGCGGCACCAGCATCAAGTAGAACCTCGGCATCGGCAAGCATGGTTTCAAACTCTTTATCTGAATAGACAAAACCACTCATACGTGGACGCACCATAGCTATTATCGGTATTCTAACGTTTTTATGTATCAATTTCACCATACCAGTAGAGGGTGTTAATCCACCGAGAGCCAGGGCAGAATTAACCTCCAATCTATCGGCTCCGTTCATTGCTGCATTTATCGCATCAGTTAAGGACTCGAGGCATACTTCAATAATCATATTATTTCTCCTGTTTACAAAGGATGTTGCATAAGAAAATGCAAAACCGGAAATATGATCAGCAGCAAGAAAGAACACATTTCAGGCAGAGATGCTTGCGGGTATAATCAAGGTTCCTCATAAAGCAGACGATGTTAGAGTTTATATGGGAATACATCCTGCGAAAGATTACCGCAAGCAGTGAACTATGGGGCTGTTTTGCAAGATAACACCGATTATTTTTACATATCCAGGGCATATTGCAGGGCAGCCCCATGCAAACCAGAAAAGCTTAAATTTCCATCAGATTCAAACCGGATTCATCATCCTTAAAACGACCGATTTCACCGGGGATTGTCTGAATAAAAATCTCGCAGGTAGCGCTGACAACAGCCAGATTAAGATGACCACCAAAGATGTTATAATTGTGATCTCCTAGAGTTACGTGCAAGTGGATATAGGGTTTACCATTCTGATTAGTGATACTTCCCAGCAAGGAGGTAATTTCGTAATCACCTTCGAGAGTTTTGGAGTAATATTCACCTTTATTGGGATCGTAAAGACCTATGGTAGCTCTATCTACAGCACCAATACCTTGAATTGTACCCAGGGTTATATTTTCCTTTTCACAGAGATTCTGTAATTGTTCAACAATATCTTCACCAATTTCCATTCTGATAATCCAGAAATCACCTTTTTTTACAGCTTTCATGATACCTCCAAATTTAGTTCATTGCTTCGGCTATTTTTTAAAAACTTAATAAATCTTTGCAAGTGAAATATTCATAATATATTATTATTTTTAATTGACAGAATAGGCCTAAACTCAGGTTTATAATTAGATTGAAGTGATAAGAATTATAGAAAGATAAAAATATGAAATCCAATAAGTTAAGGAGAGACTTATGACAAAAAAAAGAGTCTATTTGTTTGGAAACGGGAAAGCTGAAGGTAAAACCGAGATGAAAAATCTTCTGGGTGGAAAGGGAGCTAATCTTGCTGAAATGAACTTGATTGGCGTACCAGTACCAGCCGGTTTTACAATCACAACTGATGTATGTACAGAATGGTATGAAGTTGGAGCGAAGGAAACCACCGAAGCGATGCGTGCAGAAGTGGAAGCTGGCATCAAAAATACCGAAGAGATCATGGGTGCGAAATTTGGAGACAATTCGAATCCATTATTAGTATCAGTACGATCAGGTGCACGTGTATCAATGCCTGGTATGATGGACACCGTATTGAACCTTGGTATGAATGATGATGCAGTTGCTGGATTAGCTGCAAAAACAGGTAATGAGCGTTTTGCCTGGGATTCATATCGTAGATTTGTACAGATGTATGGCGATGTTGTTCTTGATATGAAACCAAAATCAAAAGAAGATATCGATCCATTCGAAGAGATCATAGAAGAGATTAAAGAAGCTAAAGGTGTAGAGAATGACACAGACCTTACAGCTGACGATTTAAAAGAACTTGTAGCAAAATTCAAAGCTGCAGTAAAAGAAGTTACCGGTCATGATTTCCCAGAGAATCCATGGGATCAGCTCTGGGGTGCAATTGGTGCTGTATTTGGCAGCTGGAACAATCCACGTGCGATTTATTATCGTGCTATGAACAAAATCCCAGGTGAATGGGGTACCGCTGTTAACGTACAGGCGATGGTTTACGGTAACATGGGTGAAACATCAGCAACTGGTGTTGCTTTTACAAGAGATGCCGGTACTGGTGAAGATATCTTTAATGGTGAATATCTTATCAATGCACAGGGTGAAGATGTTGTTGCAGGTATCAGAACTCCACAGCAGATTACTCTGGAAGGATCAAAACGTTGGGCTAAACTTGCCAATGTAACAGAAGAAGATCGTGCTGCTAAATATCCTTCATTGGAAGAGACAATGCCTCCGCTTTATAAAGAATTAAGCGATATCGAAACAAAACTTGAAGATCACTATAGAGATATGCAGGATCTTGAATTCACTATCCAAGATGGCAAACTGTGGTTACTTCAAACACGTACAGGTAAAAGAACCGGTGCAGCTATGGTTCGTATTGCCATGGAAATGGTTGAGCAGGATTTCATTGATGAAAAAACTGCTATCCAACGTGTAGAACCTAATAAATTGGATGAGTTACTTCATCCTGTATTTGATAATGATGCTTTAGCTAAGGGTAATGTCCTTGCTAAAGGTCTTCCTGCATCTCCGGGTGCTGCTACAGGTCAATTAGTATTCTTCGCAGATGAAGCTGGCAAATTTGAGAACGCAATCCTTGCCAGAATCGAAACATCTCCTGAAGATCTCGAAGGTATGAATCTTGCCAATGGTATTCTTACTGCTCGTGGTGGTATGACATCTCACGCAGCTGTTGTTGCCCGTGGTATGGGTAAATGCTGTGTTTCCGGTGCCGGCGATGTCCGCATCGACTACAAGGCCCGTAAAGCTGTTGCTCATGGCGTAACCATCAAAGAAGGT
>CAYYLA010000372.1:0-2816 GCA_964441785.1 uncultured Candidatus Cloacimonadota bacterium
GGATTATCAATTCAATGAAGCTCATATAGAGATCTTCAACAGTAAAGGTCAGAAGATTATCAGTATCCCGGTTGATCCAAACAGAAAAAGTATACAATGGCGGGCAGAACATCAGGCTTCCGGGGTTTATTTCTATAGTCTTAAATTGGATAGTAAAGAAGTTGACAGGGAGAAAATGCTGTTGCTGAAATAATGAAAACATTTGATATCTTTGCTTGTTTAATTCTTCTATTCTTTATCTCTACACTCTCTGCTCAGGTGGTGTTTCAGGGTGAAGTTATAGATTTTGAAATATCTGAAAATCTTTTTTCTGTAAGCGGGAATTACTGCTTTGTAAATCAAACTGGAAAACCATTGAAATCAGTAATCTTCTATCCTTTTCCCAATGATTCGTTGATGGGAGATGTACAGTCCTTTGAGGTAATTGAAACGGAAGAGATTTCGCTCATAAAACATGAGCAGGAAGGGTTAACCATTGGTTTGAATTTTGCTGAACAAGATACGCTGTACTGCTCTGTCTCCTATATTCAGGCGATGAAAGATAATGCTGCTGTTTATATCCTGTCATCAACAAGGCAATGGCGGAATGCCCTGGTTTATGCCAGATATTCATTATCTATTCCAGATACTGTTGAAATAAGATCTTTCAGTTACTATCCCGATAGTTTTGATATTGATGGAACGGAGCAATATTTTTATTGGGATAGAAGGGGGTTTTATCCGGATAAGGATTTTGTAATAGGACTTAAAAAATAGGTGATAAAATTTTAAACCTGGGTTGTATCGAAACAGATAATAGTTGAACTCAAATTTCATCACTTAAATAACTGCAAAATATGTTCAAATTATTCTAATTGACAAATATCGAGGCGAATTTTTTTGTTTGAAAAAAATCTTGAAAGGAAAGGAATGTTAAACATAGATTTGCATATGCATACCCAATTTTCAGATGGGATGCTATCCCCCGAGGATTTGCTTAATCTTGCTGTTCAACGAAAACTAAATGTTATATCTATTACTGATCATGACACTTTAGAAGGTTTTTGGGCTGCAGAGAAAATTATATCTCGTTATGATATTAAATTGATTCCCGGGGTAGAAATCAGTACGAATTATATGGGTAGAGATGTTCATCTTCTTGCTTACAATATTGATTATCATGATCAAAAATTAATCAAAATGTTGAATTATATTAAAGAAGGCAGGATTGTAAGAGCAAAAAAAATTCTTGAAAAACTGGAAGAGTTAGGTATCAAAATAGATTTTAAAGAGGTGCAGGAACTGGCTGGTCATAATAATCTGATTGGACGACCTCATATTGCCAGGGTTATGGTTGAAAATGGATTTTGTGTAAACAAACAGGCTGCTTTTAACGATTATATTTCCAATGATGCTCCAGCCTATTTTGCCAAACCAACACCTACACCAGAAGAGATATTGGCGGTGGTAAGAAAAGCCGGAGGTGTCTTAATTGTTGCCCATCCATTCACCATTAAGGATGATAAAATAGTTCAAAATTTACTTGATCTTGGGATTGATGGACTGGAAGTTTACTATGGCAAAGCGCATAGCGATACTATCGAAAATTATGAACGAATGGCCTTGGAACGTGGATTAATCAGAACGGGTGGTACAGATTTTCATGGTGAAGATATTGATTATGAGCTGTTTGGACAATTTGTTGCTCCTCTATTTGTGTTGGATGAACTGGAGATGAGAAAATCTACCGGGCTTAAGGGGTGAGGTTAAGGTTGAGGTTGAGGTTGAGGTAAATTATGGGTAAGACAATGGATTTGATAGATATAAATGAAGCGAAGGGATTTCCCAGGAAATATCGGTTTAATCAGTTTATTCGCTGGTTTGTGATTGTCTTTGGAATTGCCGCAACAATCTATGCTTTCTGGACAATTTTCGAACGTATAGATGCCGACTCATCCAAAGTTATCAAAATTGCTCCCTTTGTAATAATCTTTTTCGCTTTTAATGCTGTTCTCAGAAATCTCTTCTCAATCAATGTTATCACTTTTACAGAAAGTGATTTGATTTTCAGCTTCATACTAAAGAAAAAGGTGATTATCCCATGGTCTTCGATCAAGTCCATGAGCTATGGAATAGGGCGGCAGCGTTCCGTTGTTATCGAGTATGATAAGGATGGAGAATTAACGAAGTTCTCGATGTTGCTGGGATTTCCACGTATGCTGGAGATCTTAAACAGTATTGCTGAGATGTGTCCTGATATCGAATATGATGATTTCCTTGAAAAGATTATTATTTCGCGAGTGATAAAAAAATCCAAAATAGATAAAGATACAAAATAATGAAGAAAGTCCTCATTATTACCTATTATTGGCCACCTGCCGGTGGACCTGGTGTTCAGCGTGTTCTTAAGTTTGTAAAATATCTACCCAAGTTTGGATGGCAACCAATCGTGTTAACTGTGGAAAATGGAGAATATCCAGCCTATGATGAATCGCTGTTAAATGAAATTCCTCCAGAATGTATTGTCTATAAAACCAATGCATTAGAACCATTTAATCTTTACAAACGGTTTATGGGGAAGGGTAAATCACAGGCTATCCCAAAATATGTTATGAATAAGAGCGGGAATGAATCGTTAAAGGATAAATTGGCGGTTTGGATTCGCTCAAATCTCTTTATCCCCGATGCGAGGATTGGCTGGTATCCCTATCTTGTAAAGGAAGGGATGAAGGTAATCAATGACCTGATCATCCATTGCGGTGGTTGTATGAATACGGGACTTGAATACAAACGCAGGATTCGTCAAGCACACGCGCAGGGTGTTGCGATCACGAATT
>CAYYLA010000373.1:0-2794 GCA_964441785.1 uncultured Candidatus Cloacimonadota bacterium
GGGATAGAGGCTGAACTCCAGTGAGTCAACATTACTTTTAAAGGATGCTGATACCATCATCATGAAAGGATAGATCATGGTTATGGCACCCAGCAATAAAACAATATGTATCGAGATATTCAATATTCTGATTTTAGCTGATTTGCGTCCTACATTTCCAATAATCGGCATTATCCCTCCTTATTTAGAATCCACAGTTTTGAATTCCATGTTAGAAATTCGTCGCAGTTGAAGTACTGTGAATCCCATGAGGAAAATCCCCAATATCCATGCCATTGTAGTTGCAATACCAAATTTAAGATAGAGATATGCTTTCTCAAATATCAGAAGATCCGCCACCTTGGTTGCTTCATTGGGCCCTCCAAAGGTCATAACCAGGATAAATCCACTCTGTTGAGCCGAGGCAATAAAAGCTGCGATAAACTGAATAATGATAAGCGCTTTCATACTTGGTAAAACGATAGTAAAAATCTTTTGGAAAAACCCTGCTCCATCAATATCAGCAGCCTCATAGATCTCGTCAGGAATTCCTTTTAATGCAGCCAGGTAGATCAGACATCCCGGTCCAACGCCAGCCCAGATAGAGGGTAAAATCACGCAGAGCATAGCCAGATTTTCATCCTTTATCCAACGCGATTTCTCCAATCCCACCGCTGTAATTATCTGATTAAGCGCACCGGCATCAGAGGGATCATAGAGCAGTTTCCATAGATAAATTACAATTATACCACTGATCACAGCAGGCAGATAATAGATTACCCGATAGATTATTTTACCATGAGACACCTCCTGCAGGAGGATTGCCAGAATTATTGGAGGGAAAAAACCTAATCCAAGTGACAGCGTCATATAATACAGAGTTTTTCCTAAAGACGACCACCAGACCGGATCAAAAATGACATCTGCAAAATTCTGTATCCCTATCCAGGAGGATTGACCTACTATTTGATAATCTTGAAAAGCCATCAGAGAACCCATAAACATGGGAACATATTTCCAGATTATTATGGAAGCCAAGGCGGGAACTATCATAAGCCAGGCAATGATAGTATATTTATTTTTTCTTGGACTTGCGATATGCTCTTTGGGTGAAAAAATCTGCCAGACTCGATAAAGAGCATAGGCGAAACCAATGAAAACTATAATGGCAACAACCGTAGCTATTCTATTCCTTTTATAACGTTCTTCAGCTGTGATCTTACCAATCATTTTGATATTTGTACGCTCTACGGCGGCAGTAAATATCTCATCGATTGTCTCACGTTTCTCTTCCCAGGTAACACCAAGCTTACCCTTATCTTCCAGGGTTATACACTCCTCTACAGGATAGGTCATAAACTCATAAATCTTCTGACAATTATGACCATAAGGCTCCGGCTTACCATTTTCAACCGCTTCTTCAAATGTCTCTATCCAACCTGGAGGTGAATATTTAAGATACTCCTCATAACCATAACGTTTAAGATAAATTGGGTTTTGAATCTTACCATAACCGGCATCAATCATCACCTTCATGCGGATTTTTCGAGCCTCTTCACTATCATAAAACCAGATAAAATTCCAGGCAGCCTCTTTCACCTTCGCCGGATCTCTATCTCCAAGTCCTGCATTATTAGTCTCACCTGCACCAGAAAAAATACCCATCATACGGCAATTAATCTCTGATCCTCGAATTCCACTGTAACCACGGGGAGGTGGTGCCATCCCATATATGTTTGGATCATATTGCCCACCCAGACTCTGCTGGCTCATATAATCCATACGCATCGCTAATTTGCCTTCATCCCATAACCTACCCCAGTCACCTTCACGAATAACAAATCCACGCTGATCATTTCCAGCAGAATCTCGCCATTTTGTAGTGATTAATCGCAGATAAATCTCCATAGCATCCTGGGCCGGTTTACCTTTGAAATCAGCATACCACTCTAAGGTCTCAGGATTCTGTTTAACAGCATCTCCCCCACTACTCCAAAGATAGGTTATCCAATCGTAAGCTGCCTGGGGACCAGAAGCCAACTGTAACCCATAAACACCTTCCGAAGGAATGGTTAATCGCCTGGCATACTCCAGTAACTCATCCCAATTGTCTGGCGGTGATTCGGGATCTAATCCAACCTGGTGAAAAAGATCCTTACGATACATTAATACCCGCACCAGAGTTTCATAAGGTAAACACCAGACATGATCTTTATCCTCGCCCATTTTCCTGCGTTTTATTACAGGCCATACTGGTTTTTCTACCCTATATTGGATATCCTGATCACTCTGCTTAGCTAAAAATTCATCCATTGGATAAAGGAAATTGTTCTCGATATAGGTATCCGATTGTCTGAAATTCACATAGATAATATCCGGTGAAACACCACCTGCTATTGCCATTAATGGCCCTGCATCCATATCCATATTCTCTATTTTGATACCAGAAAACGATCGTAATTCAATATGGGGATACTTCTTTTTGAACGCATCAATAACTGCTAAATTTGCCTTTGTAAAAGCATCAGTATCTTTTGGATCAGGCAGCTGATACACCTTTAAAACAATCTTATCTTCTTGTGCTGATATTAATGTAGGTATGCTGACGAGAAAAAGTAGTAATATCAAAATGATTTTTTTATTCACCAAAACCCCTGATTTTTTTTTTAGCTTAAATGAAAGACTTGTCGCTAATCGTCAAGAAAAACTATCTTAGCAACCCTTAATCCAAAAACAATATTTCATAGCGTCACTATTTTATAATATTTACTAATCATAATATTTCTTGACACATAAATATTTTTAATCAATTAGT
>CAYYLA010000374.1:0-2768 GCA_964441785.1 uncultured Candidatus Cloacimonadota bacterium
TTAATGATCAACCTATTTCGGATGTTAATGTAATCTTTGGGAATGACTTCTTTACTACAGTTACAGATGAAAATGGTTATTATTATTTCCCTTATGCTTTTGAGGGTCCGGAAAATGTTACAATGAAGAAATTCGGTCACTACGATGAAATAAATAATGTTACAATAATTCCTGATACAGAAAATTCTTTTGATGCAACCATGATAGAATTGCCCAAAGTTAATGTTACCGGACACGTTGTTGCTAATTACGATCAGAATGTTTCGATAGAGAATGCGATTATCAACATGGACGGATATTATAATTATAGCGCAGTTACCGATGAAAACGGTAATTTCGAGATAACTAATGTATATGCCGATCATAATTATGATATTTTAATTGCTGCAGATAACTTTCAACAATACTGTGATATTCTGTCGGTTGGATCAATAGATTTGGATGCCGGTGATTTTGTCCTTTTTGAATCTCCAATAGCTTCGGGTAATATTTTTGCCGAGGAACAAGCCAATGGTGATAACCTGGTTCAATGGTCGCTACCAGGTGAAAATTATCCGGAATATGAAATAGCTTATGACCATAATTTCCCGACTTCTGCTATGGTTTGGACGGAACTTGGTGGTGAATGTGCTGCCAGATTTACTCCTCTTGGATATCCCTGTAAGGTTAATGGCGGATCTGTAAACATCTGGGATGGTAACTGGCCAGCTGGTGTACAACTAGTCGATTTTGATATTGCTGTCTATGATGATGATGGTGATAGCGGAAGCCCAAGTGTGCCTAATGATTTTCCTGGGACTGAATTAGCAAGAATTACTGTCACTCCTGATGAATTTGGTTGGGTGACTTTTGATTTTTCTGATCTTGATATTGTTATCGAAGATGGGGATTTCTATATAAGCTTTATTCAGACGACCTTATCGCCTCAACCTCCTCCAATTGCTGTTGATGATTGTGATCCACAATATCGTAACTTCATTAAATATCCCGATGGAGGTTGGTATGGTTTTACTGTTTACTATAATGATTTTATGATCAGAGCGTTGGTGGCAGGACCTGGAACCAATAATTACAACACTGTTAGAACTCTGGAACCCAAGAAGTTAAATGATATCGATTTAACTGATATAACCCTGTCATCTTTATATCCCTTTGCTGGTGTTTTTGAAAATCCTGAATATCCTGTATTGACTAATGAACGTTTGGTAGAGAATTATAATCTCTATAGAATGGAAGAGGGTTTCGAATATGAACAGGATCAATGGCAGGAGTTGGTTTCAGCAACTGTTGACACCTTCTTTACTGATTCGGATTGGGCTGGTCTTGAGGATAATTGCTATCGTTATGCTGTTCAAGCGGTTTACTTTGATGGTGTTACTTCGCCATATACCTTCTCTGACGTTATTGAAAAAGGTCTTACAACTTCACTGACAGTTAATGTTACTACCAATTCAGGTGATACTGCTGATGGTGCATTGTTTATTCTTGATCAAAACGATGGTGATAATCATTATGAATGTTGTATTGAAGATGATCAGATGTATCTTCAAAGCATCTATAAAGGTAACTATATTCTGGCAATTCATCTTCCTGGCTATGAATCCTTTTATCAATTTGACGTTATAGTGGAAGACAATGACATCCTTAACGTACAATTGCTGGAAATTCTCTATCAAATCGAGGATCTTGATTACACTGATTCTGAGGATGATATAACCTTGACATGGGATTGGCAGGGACCTGCCAGTATTCTTCTGGTTGATGATGATGGTAGCGCAAATCATGAAGGTTGTTTTGATACTCAACCATTCTATACCCAACTGCTTGACTCCCTTGGATTTACCTATGATGTGATTGAACTTACTGTTGATATGGGCAATGGACCAACAGCAGAGGAGATGTTCCCCTATGATGTTGTTATCTGGGAAACAGGTGAGCATTGTAATAATGGTAGAACGCTTACCGCTAATGATGAAATCCAACTCAGTTTGTATCTTCAAGTTGGAGGACGATTGATTTTAAGTGCACAGGATTACCTATGGGATCGTTATCAGCTATCCTGGAATTTCTATCCCGGTGAATTCCCTTACGACTATCTGGGCGTTTGGGGTGCTGCTCAAGATCAAATTCTTGTAGGTGAAATGGATGATGGTGTACCAACCGTTACTGTAACTGGCTCAGAAAATTCTTTTGTAGATGGTTTGAGTGTTGATCTGGTTGATGTGTTTACGCCGGAAACCAGAGATGGAGCTTATATTGATATCTTACTACCTCGTGATAATGCTGTTCCTTTTGCTTTTATAGATAATACACCAGTTGCTCTTGTAACAAGAAACACTATCTTCTCTACTGCTTCATTTGCTGCTATGGTAGACGGAGAGGATGCAGTAGCTGAGTTCCTTGAACAAACAGTTAAAGGTTATTTTATCCCAACTGATTTCAGAAATTTCCAGGGTTTCAGCATCACCAGAAATGATGAAACTCTTGCAGAAGGTGTATCTGAAATGCTTTTCTATGATCGTGATGTTCCCGATGGTAACTATCAATATCAGGTAATTGCAGATTTTGGCTCAGGATCTTACGAGCCTATCTCAATCGATATTGTGGTGGCCGGACATACCGACTCCAATGATGATTTACCAAATAATCCAACCTGTTTGACAGGTAATTATCCTAATCCGTTCAATCCGACTACTGTTATCAATTTCTCAATCAATGCTGATCAAACTGATACAAAAATTGAAATTTATAATGTAAGAGGACAACGC
>CAYYLA010000375.1:0-2757 GCA_964441785.1 uncultured Candidatus Cloacimonadota bacterium
TAAATCCTAATGAAATAAAAAACAAGGATCATAAATAAGTATAAAACTCCCGGACTTAGGTTCGGGAGTTTTTTTTCTACAATGTTAAGATTAATTCATTTTGAATAAATATTTCGAAAATGAAACCAACAGATTTTACTCCTATCTATTTACAATTTATACAATTAACATGATTGTTAAATTGTTAGTTATTTGTTTATTTTGCGCATAATTATAGCAAAAATTTGTTCACAGATAAATAGTTACCTTTTTTTATTTGACAGCTTAAAATTCACATCAAATAATCGAATGGTATCTTAGTGTAAAAATTCACAGTTTGTAAAGATATTTTGAAAAAATAAACTTAGGAGGAGTTATGAAAAAACTTGGAGTGCTCTTTGCCCTTGTTTTTGTCTTTGTTTTTAATCTAATTGCCCTAGAATCGGCCGCCAGTGAAACGGTGGGGTATGTGAGGTATGATTGTCAAAGTAACGCGAATGGTAATTACAATTTTATTGCTATT
Source organism: uncultured Candidatus Cloacimonadota bacterium (assembly GCA_964441785.1). Taxonomy (GTDB): domain Bacteria; phylum Cloacimonadota; class Cloacimonadia; order Cloacimonadales; family TCS61; genus CAYYLA01. The sequence continues at coordinate 503 of CAYYLA010000375.1, forward strand.
TCTATGGATGCTGGTTATTCAACAGCAAGTGATCTTGGTTCTGATTATCCCAATATTGAAAGTATAAATCAATGGGATCCGACTACCCAAAGTTGGGTTTCATCAGATAATTGGGGTGGTGGATTTTGGTCTCCTGATAACGCAATTAATCCAAATGAAGCATTGTGGATAGTATTGAATCCTGTAGTTGACGCTGATACAATTTATATTGCTGGCCCTATGAATGATCCTGCTCAATACTCTTTAGTTTCTAATGCTAACGGAGATTACAATATGATAATGTTACCCTTTGAACAATCTTCACTAACAACTTCACAAGAACTTGGTGAAGATATTAGTACTTGTATGAGCATACGAAAATTCGATAATGTAACTCAGTCCTGGGTAACAACAGATAACTGGGGTGGTGGTTTCTGGAATAATGTTTTTGATGTTGAAACTGGTTATCCTTATGTAGCAAATGTGACTGATAATTCTACATGGCCTTCTTCTAGAAGCAACATTAATTTACAGTCAGAAAAGCAACAGCAGAAGTAGGGGGAAGAAATGAAAAAAATAATATTATCATTACTATTTATAATTACAGTTTCTATAGTGTTTGCGGCTAATCCAAGAACTGTAGGTTTTGAGATTCAAGTTGATGGTGTAGAAATGACTCAGGCTCAATATGACGTTGCAACAACAAATTATTGGATTGTTGGAAGGGAAGATGAAGTTGGTACAATTACCGGTTTTATTACAACACATCCAAGTTTTAATAATTTTTTAACAGTTGATTTGCAATATTTTGATACGCCTTGGGCTATCGGTGATATGCTATTTGTTGATGTAACTTACCAAGGTTACCATGGTACTGCAGAATGGGAAATTCCTGACTTATCCGGGGGGCCTGTGTTTCCTTCACTCACAGAGCTCATCAATATTATTACAGTTACGCCATCCCACACCATCTCCGGAAACGTCAACGACGGAGTAAATCCAATGAGTGGTGTGCTGGTTACAGGTACTAATACAACACCTGCTGCCATGACAACCGGAGTAGACGGTAATTATAGTTTTACTGCGGATGGTGGAGTTAATGTTACTATAACTCCTTCTAAAACAGGATATGAATTCACACCAGCTGATATCTCAATCACAGCGATAGATGATGATCACACTGATCAGGATTTTGTTGGTAGCGAATTAGATCCAGAAGCTCCAATCAATGGTGATCCAACCGGATCTGATGTAGCTTATGATGTTGGACAGTTAACCTGGGAAGCTCCCTTAACAGGAGTAACACCAACAGATTATATCGTAACATTTTCAACAAACCCTGATTATTCCGATCCAATAATTGATGCACAATCGACAGCAGATCTCTATTATGATATCGCTGATCTTGATTATGCTACAACCTATTATGTAGAGGTGTATGCCAATTATGATGCACCGGCAAGAAGTAGTAAATCAGGGCTTACGATGTTTGCAGAGGCAAAGGATCGTGGGATGAGTGATACAGCTCTGGAATGGAGTTTTACAACAGAGGATGATCCAACTGATCCAAATCCAAACTGTGCTTCAAATCCTGTACCTGCAAATACAGCTACTGATGTGGCAATCGATACAAATATCAGTTGGGATTATTATCAAAATGGTGACTATTCAGAACCTGTTGGCTATAAACTTTATATAGATAATGATGCTGTAATGGGTGCTCCTGCAATTAATGCCTGGATTAACGAAATCCACTATGACAATGATGGTACTGATTTTGGTGAAATGATTGAAGTTGTTATTGATGATGCCGGTTCATATACGATTAGTGATTTTGTAATTTATCTCTATAATGGTAATGATGGTGAAGTTTATAATGTAAGTTTTGGGCTTGATACATTTACTGTAGGTAATACAACTAATGGCTTTACATTTTATTACAAAACTTTTGGTGCAAATACTATTCAAAATGGTTCACCTGATGGATTAGCACTTACCTATCAAGGTACCGTTATGGCGGGTCAATTTTTAAGTTATGAAGGAGTAATAGTTGGTACTGAGGGCCCTGCAAATGGCTTAACTTCAGTTGATATTGGTGTTTCTGAATCAGGATCTACACCTGTTGGATATTCTTTACAGCTTGGTGGTTCCGGTTTTGAATATAATGACTTTTATTGGCAGGAAGCAGCAGCAGAAACACCAGGTGCTGCTAATAATAACCAATCTATGATATCTGAATATTTGTATATTGCATATCTCGGTGAAGGACAGAATAC
>CAYYLA010000376.1:0-2747 GCA_964441785.1 uncultured Candidatus Cloacimonadota bacterium
GCCTGCCAAGGCGTATCCGGCGATAGTCGGAGGAGACTGGAGTGGTTCTATTTCAATTATTCGATGCATTATCGAATAATTGAAATAGAACTGTATCGAAGGATAAACTTTCCACCAAAATTTCTTTAGAAGACTGGTTAACCGACAACTGTAAACGGTCAACCGTTAACCGTTAACCGTTAACTTATCTCTCCTACTGCGTATACAAATACCTCTTAATTTTCTTAGTAGGTGTTTTCTCAAAGGGTTCCTGTTGCTCAATAATCTGATGTATTCGAGAGAACTGAGATACTCGATTATTGGTTTGAGTTTTTATATCATCAAGGATTTTCTGGATATGTTTTTTTAATTTCATTGTATCCAGCTTATGGGAGAAAGAATCGACTAGCTCGTAGTTCAAATAAACTCTGGCAATGATTTTATTATCCTTTTCATAAACCAGTGATTCCAGAATATAGTCGTGTTCATTGATGATATTTTCGATCTCTTCAGGATAGATATTTTCACCACTTGGACCCACAATAACATTTTTCAGACGACCCTTGATATAGAGATATCCTTTCTTGAGAATACCCAAATCCCCAGTCTTAAAATAACCATCTGAAGTGAAAGCTTCTTTAGTTTGTTGGGGGTTTCGATGGTATCCCTTCATAACGTTATCACCTTTTACCTGGATTTCTCCTTCTCCTGTTTCCGGATTAGGATTGGCGATGCGGCAATCAACACCGGGAATAATGACACCGGTGGCACGGAATTTTGTTACGCTTGGAGAACAACCTGCTATCAATGGCGCTGTTTCTGTTAAGCCATATCCAATTGCATAAGGAAAGTGTGCATCACGGAGAAAACGTTCAACCTCAGCTGATAATAATGCTCCACCAATACCATAGAATTTCAACTCACCACCAAAGGATTTTTCCAGCTTTTTGCCAGCGAGAAAATGGAAGAATCTGCGGAAAATAGGTTGTTGGTACAGAACTCTGATAAATGGAGATTTGGTAAATTTCGGATGTATCTTGGTTTTGAAGATCTTCTCAATAATCAGAGGAACAGTAAGAATCATAGTTGGTCTAATCTTCTGCATGGCAGGAAGTAGTACACTGGCTGTAGGTGGTTTCTTCAGATAATAAATAGATGCCCCTGTCATCAGGGGAATAATAAATCCGATTGTGCATTCGTAGGTGTGGGGAAGAGGCAATACAGAAAGCAATCTGTCACGATTATTCACATTCTGTATTTTCAAGGTAGCATAGGCATCAAAAACCAGGTTTTTATGGGTAAGAACAACACCCTTGGAATTCCCAGTTGTTCCTGATGTATAAATGATTGTTGCAACGGTATCTTCTGTGACGTTTTCAGACATTAATCCGACTCGTTTAAGTGCGGATTCTCTTAATTTTGCAATCTCCAACGATCCATCAGATACAAGTTTCTTCAGGTTAATCTTATTTGTCTGAGGTGGGATGATTGAAAAATCGTTAAGCAGGATTCTAAGATTGAGGATATCCCACTCCAGGTCCTCTACTTTATGGAAATATTTTTCTGAGACAAAGAGAACTTTTGTTCCTGAATGTTTGAGAATGTGGGTAATTTCGTTGGTATGAAAATCCGGTAAAATTGGAACACAGATGGCACCCATTGTTGTTACTGCCAGATAAGCTATCCCCCAATTGGGGCTGTTTTCTGCCAGAATACCTACTTTATCACCTCTTACGATACCTTTGCGCTTAAGAAAGCTGGCTACAAAAGAAACCTCTTCTGCTAACTCTCTATAGGTTAACGGAACGCCATCTGCCCACGATAAAGAAGGACTGTCAGCGAATTTCTGACAGGAATTAAACAACATCGCTTCCATTGTAAATTTTGGTTTGTCTTTCATAATATTACCTTATAATTACTATTTTTTTACTGTGTTGTTCCTGATTTCCACGAATATTAACAAAATAGATTCCCGAGGCCTGATTCTCGTCCAACATCAACGGTATCAAATTATCACCCGGAGCTATGGAAAATTGCTGGTCTGTCTGGATAAGTCTGCCTTTGACATTGTATAAATCAAGCTGGACATTATCGCTATGTTCAGCATTAATATTAAGCATGATATTATTTCTATTATTGGATAGATAAGCCGGGTTTGGATATATCAACGTTGATAGATTATAGGTGACAACCTGTTCCTCTACATCGGTGCCTAACCAGATAGCTCCAACATATTCCGGATGATCTATAAATGGATTTCTATTGTTTTGATAGAAATAGACTTTATCGTTTCTTTCGATTTCCCATTGATCAACAGGGTCATCCAGGTGCCATTGCAGTAAAACAGATTGTTTACCATGATAAGGTTGATCGTTGGGAGATGAATTTACATAGTCAACCATCTCGAGATCAGGTTCACCGGAATCACCTTCATAACGAACCGCCATATAAAAGATCATTCTGGCAACATCACCCTTAACTTCATCCCGGGGCTCCCATGAATCGGAATCAACATAACAACCTGTTGCTCCATCGCCATCGGTATAATGTGATCCACCATTATCAAAGTCCAGATTTCCTCTTCGACTGTTAACTGTAACATCGGTAGGTCGGATATGATGTGCATCTGTTCCCGGTCCCATGGCTGTACCAAAATCACCATGAGACTTAGCCCAAACATGCTCTCTATTCCATTCTGAAGCATTACCACCAAAATTACTCTTACTATAGGACCAGCCTGTATAAAGTAAGATAACATTGTTAGAATT
>CAYYLA010000377.1:0-2721 GCA_964441785.1 uncultured Candidatus Cloacimonadota bacterium
GGTGATTACAGTAGAAGAGATAGAATCTGAATATACCGGGCAAGACACTCAGGAAAAGATCCGCAACTGTATCATAGATGAATATGAGGCTTATGATGTTACCCATCTGCTTCTGGCTGGTGATGATGAAAACATTCCTCATCGTGGTTTCTATGACAATGCCGGAGGTTGGGATAACGATACAGACATCCCGGCTGATATCTACTATGCACATCTTGACGGGACCTGGAACGATGATGAAGACAACCTCTGGGGAGAATCAGGAGAGGATGACCTTTTAGGTGAACTATCTGTAGGACGATTTGCCTGTGATACTCAAGAAGAGTTCTCTAATCTGATCCAGAAAATCATCCGTTATCAGATGAATCCTGTTGTATCAGACATCCAAAACGCACTAATGATTGGAGAAGACCTGGGCTGGAATGTCTGGGGTAAGGATTATAAAGAAGAGATCCATAATGGTAGCACAAACTGGGGTTATGAAACAGTTGCCATCCCGGAATCTCACACAGTTTCAACCCTCTATGATTATGATCAGACCTGGAATCCCATCAGTGACCTTATGTATGAGTTAAATAATGGCATGCATCTGGTAAACCATCTGGGCCATTGCAGCACTACATACGCCATGAAACTTGATAACCCAGATATCACCGTTGACAACTGCACCAATGATGGTGTTGATAATGGTTATTACATCCTCTATTCTCAAGGCTGTTATTGTGGTGCTTTTGATAACAGAACATCCTATGGAAACTATGTTGAAGATTGTATCACCGAAGTTTGGACATCGCTGCAGACCGGCTCTGTTGCCATGATAACCAACAGTCGTTATGGTTGGGGCGATCTGGATACAACAGACGGATCATCTCAACATTACGACAGACAATTTTTTGATGCAATTTTTGGTGAAGAAATCTACCGCCTTGGCGATGCGCAAAAAGATGCTAAAGAAGACAATATTCCCTATATCGATCATGAAGCAAACCGGTGGTGTTTTTATTGTTCCAATCTCTTTGGAGATCCAACCATGGAGATTTGGACAGAAGAACCGGTTGTAACAAATGTTAACCACAATGGTGCTTTGATTATTGGTCAAACAAGCTACCAGGTTGATCTTACAACATCCTCGGGTTTACCGCTGCAGGATGCCGTTGTAAGTCTATCAAGAGATGGACAATGTATTGGACGTGGCATAACCGGAACCAGTGGATCTGTATTAGTTCATCTCTACGAAGATGTAGTTGATCCAGGCAATATGACGCTTCATGTTAGTGGTCATAATATCGCTTACGTTGAAGACAATGTGGAAATCATCCCACCATCAGGACCATATCTGATGATTTCGGGATATAATATTATGTCAGGCGATGACGATTATATCGAATCTGGTGAAGAAGTAATCCTTGATATCGACATGTATAATATTGGAGTTGAAGCAGCAACAGATATCGTTGCAAACATCTTCTGTGATGATGCCTATGTAACTTTGATTAACGATACAGCAACACTGACGCAATTAACTGCAGGTTCAACAGAAACAATAGAATCTGCCTTCAGTTTTGATCTATCAGATTCCTCCCCTGATTATCATCCTATCGAGTTAACTGTGGAGATGATATCTGGAGAAGATACCTGGAGTTCTACAATCATGTTGATGGCTTATGAACCAAATTGTTTCAGCGTTTCCCCTACATCCTTTGAAGTAGAAATCGGCTTGGAAGAGTTATACCTGGACACACTTAACCTTTCTAATACAACCGAAAGGGTTATAGAATATCAAATGCGGACAGAAGAGATAACTCGTAATGTTACAGGATCTTATATGACTTGTTCAACTGAAACATTCACCCCGGGTGAGACCGTAGACTGGATTTTCACAGCCTACAATATGAGCCCTGATAATGAATGGGTAACAGACCTCAACATCACCTTCCCAGCTGGTGTTATCGTTAACGATGCATCAGATTTCATTGGAGGAAGTGGTGGCGCTATGGAATGGGATGAAACAACTGGTGAAGCCACTACATTAAACTGGCACGGAGCTACTGCTATCGGATACGGTTTTTTACATGCCAATCAGGCAGCTACAGCTTGTATTAATGTAACTACATCCACCGAATTTGCTGGTAATATTTCCATTAATTATGAGTTCGTTGGTGATGGATTTGGTGAAGACCCCCATAATATCACAGGATCGTTATCACTTGATTATCCATTAAGCTGGGTTTCATTAGCCACATCTTCAGGCACTCTGACAGCTGGAGCGACACATTTTATCCCAACAACCTTCAATTCAGAAGGACTGGAACCTGGATGGTACAACTGTAATATTGTAATCCATGATGGATCCCGTGATGTGAAAAAAGTACCTGTAAATTTACACGTAACAAATACAGCAACTGAAGATATCATCCCTGGTTCGGATACTGCTATCCTGGGTAACTATCCCAATCCATTCAATCCCACATCTGCAGGGCGTGGTCCAGCAACAACAATCCTTTTGTCAATTGCTGAAGATGTAGATATCCAACCTGTTATAGAAATTTTCAACATCAAGGGACAAAAGGTTAACTCACTTGAGATAGATCGTGGACATATCAATGCTGATGGATTATATCAGGTAATATGGGATGGTAACACTGCCAATGGAAGCCCTGCCGGCTCGGGAATTTATCTTTACAAATTACAGGGAGAAAATTCTTCAGTACACAAAATGAT
>CAYYLA010000378.1:0-2713 GCA_964441785.1 uncultured Candidatus Cloacimonadota bacterium
CGTAACGCAATGGCCTGTTAAGGCGTAACATAGTGAAGACTAAAGCCGGGTCAACATTTTACTGTAGTATGTAGTGGTGGCTATTGGGAATTTGGAAGGAGCGTGTCCGGCTCTTGACGGAACTCATAGGAATTCACTGGAACTTATGGGAATTTGTAGGAATTCATTGTAACTATAATTGAAAATTGAATGAGAAAACCGACAACCGTCAACTGTCAACTGTCAACCATCAACAGTCAACCATCAACAGTCAACCGTCTATTCCGAAACTACATAATTTCGATCAGATTGCCTGCTGGCCTCAAAGAGTGCATCTTGTGCTCGATTAATCATAGTTTCAAATGATTTCATCCCTTCATTATTTTCAACAATGCCCCAATTCACACTATATCCAACCATGAGTGGGATAGCATTGATCTTTTTATCGATGCGTTCAACTACCTTGATTGAATCGGGACCAGATGTTTCAGGTAATAAAAGAGCAAAGGTGTCTCTATTTATGATCCCCGTTATGTCTGAGGTTCGCAGTTCCCTTCTCAGAATCTCTGCAATCTGTTTTATCAAATCACGGGTATTATCTTTCCCAATAGTTCGGATTATGTTGTTGTAGTTTGCCAACTTTATCATAACTAATGTTAGATTACGTTTATAGCGTTGTGTCTGTGAGAATAGAACCTCCGAACGATTAACAAATGCTTGAAAATTAAGAAACTGTGTAATCTCATCCAGGTCAGACAGCTGCTCAACTTCATAACGAAGATTATTCATACTCACTATGATACTTATCAAAGAAGCGAAAATACCGCATTTCATCTCATCTTCCCGGGTATATTCATAACTGCTTGAATCCATAAAGATAAAACCGAGAAGTATTTGATTGTTAAATAGAGGAATAATCAGGAGCTGTTTATAATCTTTTTCAAAGATGAAGCGTTTGTCTTTCTCCAGTTTGATAATGCTAAGTCTCTGCAACTCTTTTATAAGCCGATCATCTTCAAAAAAAGTCGTCATCTTTTCGTAGGAATGGCTTATATTTCGTCCGATTTTCAAGCGGTAAAAATTAGCTTTAGGTACCTTAAGAAATAGTCCCATGCTTTGAAATTGAAACTCCTTCTCCATATTTCTCATCACAGTACTAAGATTTTCTTCCAGATTTTTCTGGCGCATTAAACTACCAAAAAGTTGTTCAAAATCATTTATACAGAAGCCCATAATCCCTCCCGCTTTATGATCGATTTAACGCAATATACTCTTAATCTTGGATACAATCATATCGATACCAATCTTGTTGTATCCTCCCTCCGGAATAATTACGTCAGCATATTTTTTGCTGGGTTCAACAAACTCAATATGCATCGGTCTAACAGTTGTCAAATACTGATCAATAACGGAACTCAAATCTCTCCCGCGTTCGGCCATATCACGTTTGATACGCCTGAGAATTCTGATATCCGCATCTGTATCAACAAAAATTTTAATATCCATTAAATCTCTCAACTTAGGATTTTCGAAGATAAGTATTCCCTCAATGATGATAATTTTGGAAGGTTTCAGTCTGATAGTTTCAGGTGTTCTAAGATGCTTTGAATAGTCATAAACAGGCATCTCCACAGGTATTCTTTGTTTTAAAGCACGTATGTGTTCTATTAAAAATTCATTATCAAATGTAGCCGGGTGATCGAAATTGATTTTTTTCCTATCTTCCAATGGTAAATCTACAAATGATTTGTAATATGAGTCCTGTGTAATAATGGTAATCTGATCTGCAACATCCTTGATAATTGCATCTGCAATTGTGCTTTTACCCGATCCTGTTCCACCTGCTATGCCTATAACTACTGGTTCCGGCATGAATCATTCTCCTTTTATATATTTTGATAATTCTAACCCTGTTCCAATATCTAATGTCTCTGTTTCAAATTTAAGGCTATTTCTAACATAGTCAAGATATTCATTAACCGTGTCTTTGTGTGATATAGTATTATCCGCTATTATCCAGCAATTATTCTTTAACTTTGGAATCAGCAGAAGCAAGGTTTCATAATACAGTGATTTATTAGCATCCAAGAAAATAAATTCATACTGATATTCCAAGGCTGGAATAATCTCGCTGGCTAAGCCAAAATAGAAATTAATGTTACTGAAATCCTTAAGATTATCTTTCGCAAGAAATTGTCGTTCTTGGTCAATGTCAATTGTGTCAACAACAACCCCAAGTTGATCTGCAGCTCTGCTTAACCAGAAGGTTGAGAACCCGTTGGAGGTTCCAATTTCCAATATGCGTCCAGGTGCTCGTTGAAGAATCAATTTGAAAAGTAACTCTCCTGTTTCCTGGCTTATATTCCAGAGTCTATTAAGATTCTTTCTCTGAATAGAGAACATCTTGAGAATATCGAAATATTGTTCGCGGATCTGCTTTAATTCTTCCATCGATATTTCCCCAAAGATCCCTTAATTCCAAAAAAAACAAAATAAGGTATGTAAATTAGCTCAGCAATGGGGAAGACCAGCATCTGTTTAAATTGTTTCATCCTTACTGTAAAGAGTGATAGAAGTAGAAATTCCGGTATAACTTTAATTGTAATAATCAATAGAATTTCTGATAATGAAATTCTTCCCATGGCAAACAGAATGATTCCAGATATGAAGAGTATGTAAAAGATAAAAACAAATAGACTTAAAAGCTTGATCCCACTTGTATAATGACGCCATT
>CAYYLA010000379.1:0-2710 GCA_964441785.1 uncultured Candidatus Cloacimonadota bacterium
ATGATTCTTTATGTACCTTGGCAGCAACTGTTTACATGAGCCTCATGGGAAAAGAGGGAATCAAAGAAGTGGCAGAACAATCAACGACTAAAGCACATTATCTTGCCAATGAAATAGCAAAAATACCAGGTTTTGAAATGGCCTTTGATGCACCTTTCTTCAAAGAGTTTGTAGTTAAAACACCCATACCAGCCAAACAATTGATCAATCAGTTGGAAGAGATTAATATTATAGCTGGCATTGCAATATCAGAATTTGGTTATGATGAAAACCTGTTAATGATCGCTGTTACAGAAAAGAAGACAAAACAGGATCTCGATGCATTTATTTCTGCACTTCAGGAGGTGAATAATGGCTAAGACAATATTCGAAAAAAGTTCTCCGGGACGCAAAGGTTATACACTTCCCGCTAATGATGTAAACATTGATCTTAATAGCTGTTTACCCGAAAAATATAGACGATTGGAAGAGGTTCCATTCCCAGAAGTAAGTGAACTAGATACAATGCGACATTTTGTTGAATTGAGTCAAATGAATCATTTCATCGAAAAGGGATTTTATCCACTGGGATCATGTACTATGAAGTACAATCCCAAAATTAATGAAACACTTGTCCGCAATGCCGGATTCAATGATATTCATCCAATGCAAAGAGACGAAGATGTACAGGGTGCATTAGAATTACTGTATGAACTGCAACATGATTTAGCAGAGATCTCAGGATTCGCATCATCTACATTACAACCGGTTGCAGGTGCTCATGGTGAGTTTACAGGGCTAAAAGTTATGCATGCTTATCATAACTATAAAGGAAACAAGAAATCCAAAATCATCTTACCTGATTCAGCACACGGCACAAATCCTGCGAGTGTTATTCTCTCTGGTTACGAGGTAGTGCAAATCCCTTCTGATGATAAAGGTATGGTAGATATTGACGCATTAAGAAAGGTTACTACAGACGACGTTGCCGGCTTTATGTTAACAAACCCCAACACACTGGGATTTTTTGAAACTCAGATTGAAGAGATTGCTGAGATCATTCATGGTGTTGATGGTCTGATGTATATGGATGGAGCAAACTTCAATGCTCTTCTTGGATTGGTTAAACCGGGAGAGATAGGATTTGATATCATGCACTATAATCTTCATAAAACCTTTGCTACCCCTCATGGTGGTGGTGGACCAGGTTCTGGACCAATCGGGGTTCGTGAAGATCTTGTGAAATTCCTTCCTTCTCCAATGATAGCTAAAAATGAATCAGGTTATTATCTGGATTACTCTCACGAAGAGACCTCACTGGGTAAGGTACATTCATTCTTTGGCAATTTTGCAGTAAATGTTCGGGCATTTATCTACATCAAAATGGTTGGAAACAAGGGATTACGTGCTATATCAGAAAATGCTATCATAAACGCTAATTATATCAGAAAGAAACTAGAAGACTACTATTACATTAAATATAATAATGTTTGCATGCATGAATTCATCGCCAGTGGTAAATGGCAGAAGGATAAATATGGAATCAAAACTCTCGATATCGCCAAGCGTATTCTTGATAAAGGTTTTCATGCACCAACGGTTTATTTCCCCTTAATCGTTCCTGAAGCTATGATGATCGAACCAACTGAAACAGAGAGTAAAGAGACCCTGGATGAATTTATCCAGGCCATGATCGAAATAGCTGAAGAGTGTGAAAAAAATCCAGAATTACTTAAAAATGCTCCAACCGAAACACCTATCGGTCGTGTTGATGATACACTTGCTGTAAAACAACTTAATGTAAGATTCCAATAAAGTATTAGTACGATAATTGGAGGAATAGAGATTGATTTTTCTATTCCTCCTTTTTTTATCAAAAAAAAACATTGTAAATAATCCGTTTTGATCCATTATCAGTTCTATATAGATGAATATTGGAGGACTGATTTGATTAAGACACTTATGTTGATCATGATTTTTAACAATTTGATTGATTCCTCTCATCTATCACCCGCCTGGGGGTTTAGTTGCTGGATCAAAGCTGATGGCAAAGATATTGTTTTTGATACTGGGAGTGATTGTGATATCCTGATTGAGAACATGAGCAGGAAGAATCTTGATCCCGGGGACATCGATATCATCTTTATATCTCACGATCATTATGATCATACCACTGGGTTAGACACTCTTCTTGCCGTTGTATCACCTGATACAAAAATCTTTGTCCCTCACACGATGTTTCGTGAATACAATGACGAAAAGTATCCCGGTTGGAATTTTATCTCGGTAAAAGATCCGATCGAGATTATTCCCGGTATCTGGAGTTCGGGAGCATTACCCTTTAAGGATGATTCTTCACAAAGCGAACAGGCGATGCACATTATCACATCAGAAGGGATTGTAACGATCACCGGTTGTGCTCATTTCGATTTATGCAAGATGCTGAAAAAGAGTCCTGATTATTTAGATAGAGAGGATTTTTGTCTTGTTACAGGAGGATTTCATTTGCTGCATCAAAACAATTATCAGATAGGAAAGTTCTCGAAAAAATTGAGCAAGCTAAACATCAAATTTATAGCACCATCACATTGTACCGGTGGAAATGCTATTGAAATATTAAAAGAACAATGGGGACATAAGGTTTTGGATCTCGGTTTGGGAAAAACATTTTCAATTGAATAAAAAAAAGAGCAGTATTTCTACTGCTCTTAATATAGATTTTAACGAACAA
>CAYYLA010000380.1:0-2709 GCA_964441785.1 uncultured Candidatus Cloacimonadota bacterium
ACCACCCGCAACCTTTTCGCCCTCAACAGTCGATAACAAACATAAGCGCTCTGAAAAAAGACCAGGCTCTATGTTGACAAACGCTAGTTCATACATAAGCGCTTCACAGAAGTAAACCAACTCAATCAACCTGGAAGAATGTTGACGAACGCTAGTTCGTCAATAAGCGCTTCCCTGAAGCGCTCTTATTCATACTTCAACGCTTCCACTGGATTTGCATTAGCTGCTCTGATAGTTTTATAGCTTACGGTTATCATTGCTATAATCAAAGCAGAAGCTGAGGATAGGATAAATATCAAAACATCTATCTCTGTTTTGTATTGAAAATTTGCCAGGAAATTTCGCATCACATAATAGCCAATAGGCCAGGCAATAACTGTTGAAATAGCTATCCAACCAACATAACCCCGGCTGAAAAGTAAGAGAATCTCTTTTGCTGATGATCCAAGCACCTTGCGTATACCTATCTCTTTTGTGCGACGTTCGGTGATGTAAGAAGCCAGGCCAAACAATCCAAGACAGGATATAAAAATTGCCAGAATCGCAAAATATTGTATTGTTTTACCCATTTGATAAACATCACGATAGTAATCATTTAGCAATTCATCTAAGAAAGTAAACGAGAAGGGTGAATCTGGTACGACTTCCTTTATTGTACGTTCTAAAAATGTGATAACCTCTTTGGATTTACCAGGAGCTGCTTTCACATAAAAATCTGATCTCCACCAACTTTTATTAGAAATTATCAGCGGTCCAATCTCCCTATCCAAGGTCTGGAAATTAAAATCCTCTGTTACGCCAATAATAGGTCCTTCATCAGCATACATAGTAAAACTTTTTCCAATAGGATCATCCATTTCCATTACTTTGATGGCGGCTTCATTCAGGATATAAGCATCTCTATCTGATTCCAGTTCTTTATTAAAGGTGCGACCTGCAATGATATCAATATCAAAGAATTCAAGAAAATTCTCTTCGATCAGCAAGAAATTGAAGAGTATGCGTTCGTCATCCTGTTTCCCTTCCCATAAAGCAGGATTGACGTTACCTACGTTGATTGGATCACTGGATGATGAAGTAACCCCCAACACATCAGGATTCTTTAGAATGGTTTCTTTTAAGATTGGATATTTTTCCTGAATAAATCGATTAACAGGCAGACTGATTACATTTTCTCGATCGAATCCAAGATCTTTATTTTTGATATATTCCATCTGACGATAGATAACCAGGGTTGAAAAAATAAGAATGATAGAAATAGTAAATTGGAAGATTACGAGAATATTTCTGAAACGTGAACTCCCACCACGCTTTGTCCCAGCCTTTAGTACACTAGATGGATTAAAAGAGGATAAATAAAAGGCTGGATAACTACCGGAGACCAATCCAACCAATAAAGCCAGTGTAGCAAGACTTGTCATTAACAACCAGTTATTGTATTGAAAGCTCAATTCCCGACCAATCATAGTATTGAAAACCGGCAAAAAAATCTCTGCCAACATTATGGCAAGAATGGCGGCAATAATCGACATTATTATGGATTCGCTGATAAATTGTCCAATCAGCTCTTTTTTTGTTGCTCCCAGAACTTTGCGAACCCCTACTTCACGGATTCTAGCAGCTGCTTGAGCTGTTGCCAGATTCATAAAATTTATGCAAGCTATTATTAATACCACAAATGCTATACCTGAGAATAATAATATTGTTTCCAGACGCCCCTGGCTACCATCAGGATTGTAGAAATTGGATATCCAGAGATTTTGAATTGTTACAGGATTTTCATTGTCCGGTGCATGTCTCACATTAGTGTCTAGAATGCGTTCCTTAAATAGATCAAGATTTGCATTTTCTTTCAATAAAACATATCCTGAGCTTTCCCAACTCCAACTGGTTAAACGCTGCTCTCCCAATATCTTCATAGGTAATATTATATCAAATTGTTCGCGAGAATTTACAGGGCAATCTTCCATTACCGCTGTTACTGTATAGAAGCTTGCAGTATTCAATTTTATCGCTTTACCCAAGGGATCTTCATCACCAAAATAGCGTTTAGCTGTACTCTCTGTAATTATTACCGAATGAAGTTCTTCTAAGGATGACTCAGGATTTCCGGAAATAAATTTATAGTCAAAGATATCAAAAAAAGCCGGTTCTGTCAGTAGTACATTATTCTCTGTGAAGACCTTACCATCATAATTAAAGATCAAACCACCGACATTACGTACGCGAACACCAGTTTCGATCTCTGGATTCTCGTCCATCATCACCGGTACAAGGGAATACGGTATGGTATAAGAGCTATAGCCCTGGCCGTTCATTTCACCACTTTGGATAACGCGATAGATACGATCTATTTTCTTGTTAAATCTATTAAAACTATATTCCTGTTGGATCCATAAAACAATGAGAAGACAACTGGCAATACCGATTGCCAAACCGATCAAGTTAATAAGAGTATATCCTTTCTGTCTTGTAATATTACGCCAGGCGATTTTGATGAAATTCCGTATCATTACTCCTCCCGAATCAAACATGTAAACTTCTAATGCAATTTTTACACCACTCCATAATTAGCCTATTTTAGAATATTTTAACTATTTAAGTATTCATTTATTCGTTCAGTTTCGGATTAATCGTGTACAATTTCGTACGGTTGATAAAGAAAACCTGTTTGATTTTTCCATCAGCTTTTTTTCATTGACGATTTAG
>CAYYLA010000381.1:0-2700 GCA_964441785.1 uncultured Candidatus Cloacimonadota bacterium
TTCAACCATTCGCAAGGTTTATCAACCATTGCGAAGGTCTCGTCTTTTTCCTTTTCGCAGATCCTCCATAGCCTTGGCGAAGGAGGATTCTTTTTTCTTGCCTTATAAACATAACAATACTAAAATTCGGATTAATGTGAAATTCAGGTTAATAAAATTGCATAAATGCAATAAGCTAAGGATGTTATTATGAAGAAAACTGATCGTTTAGGTAGTTCAAAGACGCTGTCCTATCCAAACTATAGAAGCTGGTTAACCCATAATTATTTGATAATGATACTGATATGTCTAATTCCCATTTTTCTTGTTGCTGATTTAACGAAGCAGGATAGTCTGTTTAATCAATTATCAGAAGTGGACGAAACAACTCAGGTTGAATTATTAGAGGAATTAGCACAGATGGAGGGTATTTCTGCAGATCAACGAATTGAATATTTAAGACAGGCTGTTGAGATTGCGGACAAGTTGAATTATCCAACCGGGAAAGGTTATGCTTTATATGAACTGGGCCATGCTTATAATACTATAGGTGATTTTGAGCAAGCTCTTTCTGTAGCAATGGAATCATTAAAAATTTTCAGCAGTAATGGCAATGACGATTATGAGGCAAATGTACATTCACTTATCGGTATGCTATATTTTTATCTGGAGAACTTTGATTCAGCAATTAATCATCTAGAAACAGCTCTGGAAATTAGACAACAATCAGGTGATCAATTACAAATAGCCAACGCAGTAACAAATCTTGGCAATCTCATGGGAATAACAGGGAATTTTCCACAAGCGCTGGAATATTATCAAAGCGCATTAAAGATCAGAGAAGCCACCAATGATTTAGGAGGTAAATCTCAGCTCTATAACAATATAGCAAATGTATATCTTGCAATGGATGAGTTGGACAAAGTGTTACCATATAGAGAGAAAGCACTTGCCATAGACAGAGAGACAGGTGATTCATGGCAGATAGCATTGAAAACCTATAATCTGGCTGAATATTATCTTATAATTAATGAACCTGAGAAGGCATATCCATTTATCATCGAATCAAAATCCATAGCAGAAGATTTAGAAAACCGGGGTTTGATAGATGATAACATACATTTTCTTGCCTGGTATTATGAGTTAATTCAAGATTATGATAATGCATTGAAATATCAGAAATTGTATACACAATCAATTAAAGAGACTTTTTCGTTGGAGTTGAGTGATCAGGTTGGAGAGATGAAGGTAAAATATGAAACCGAAAAAAAGGAGAAGGAAGCACAAACAGCTAAGATACAATTAAAAACAGCATATACTCAGAAACTTGCCCTGATATTTATAGTAGTAATAATGTTAATCATTGCTATTTTTATACTGATCCTATTTTATAAGAAGAAGAGAGATAGTCAACTTTTGGAAAGGTTGATAGAAGCCAGGACAAAGGAACTGCTGATAGCAAAAGAAAGGGCAGAAGAAAATGAGGAAAAGATCAAGACCAATCTACTTGAGAAAACAGCTCTTTTGCAGGAGTTATTTCATAGAACCAAGAATAATATGGCAATTATTTCTGCTATCCTTTCGATGGAATCTGGGAGAACCAACAATGAATATTTAAAAAACACCTTCAGAGATATCAAAAATAAAATCCAGGCGATGTCGTTGGTACAGAACAAACTGTATAAATCCGGTAATCTATCCAATATAAATTTCAAGGAATATATTCAAGATTTATATACAGTAATTAGACAAAGTTTCGGAGTAAACCCAGATAAAATAAACATCACCTATGATCTGCAGGATGTTAACATCTCGATAGATTCTGCAGTACCATTAGGTTTGGTGATTAATGAGCTTCTATCCAATATTTTTAAGCATGCTTTCCCCGAAGACAAAGGCGATATTAACATAAAACTTTTGAAGAATGATGAGGGATTCATTCATCTCAGTTTATCGGATAATGGGGTTGGATTACCCCCGAATTACGATCCTCGCAAGAATGCACTCATGGGTCTCACAACCGTTTTTTCTATCATAGATAAACAATTAAAGGGTGAAATTAATACCGATACCAGTAATGGTTTAGCCTGGTTTATTACAATTAATGATAGCAAACGTAAAGAACGAGTGTAATATGAAATCCATTGATATATTGATCGTTGAAGATGAGGTTATCCTTTCATCCTGCCTGGAGATGCAATTGACATCAGAGGGATATTCTGTGTGTGGCATTTTTACATCGGGCGAAGAAGCTATTGATTTTTGTATAAATCATAAACCTGATATTATCCTTATGGATATCAATCTTTCAGGTGAGTTAAATGGCATAGACACAGTAAAGAAAATACAAGAAGTAGCTGACATCCCAATCATTTATATGACTGCCTACAATGAAGTTCACATCCATAATCAAGCTGCAATTACACAGCCAATTGCTTATCTAATCAAACCAGTAGAGATCTGGGATTTAAAAAATGTTATAGAATCCTTGAGAAAATAGCATCAGGAATATCAACATATCTATCATAAACAATGAATAATGAATAATGAATAATGAATGATGAATAATGTGCCGCCTCCTGAAAACATTGTTTTTTGGACTAAGTTTAGGAGTTTAGAAGTTTAGTGCTGTGGCGTTTAGGGACACAATTGATCCGCCCAGAAGATTGGCCGACAAGATCCGCCCAGAAGATTGGCGGACAAGAAGTAAAAAGTAACCCT
>CAYYLA010000382.1:0-2700 GCA_964441785.1 uncultured Candidatus Cloacimonadota bacterium
TAACCGTAAATTAAACCTCTTAAATTCCATAACAAGGCATGATATCCTGAACCAGATAACAGCCCTGTACGCCTACCTGGAGTTTGCCAGAGAACAGGTGACTGATCCATCTACACTTGAATATCTGGAAAAAGCCGTAGAATCTGCCAGAATGATCCATGATCAGATTACCTTGACAAAATTATATCATGATATCGGTTTTAATGCACCGTTATGGCAACCGGTTCGCCAGGTCATCTCCCGGGTTATCAGGAGTATTCAAACAGATTCGGTAACCATCACCATGTCTCTTCAAAATATTGAAGTATACGCGGATCCTCTTTTAGAAAAAGTCTTCTACACATTGATTGATAATTCAATCAGGCATGGAAACCATGTATCACACATACATTTTAGTTTTAAAAAAACATCCAATACCCTTACCATATGGTATGAAGATAACGGAACCGGGATAGAACCTGACAACAAGACCCGAATCTTTGAGCGAGGGTTTGGGAAAAATACCGGACTGGGTCTCTTTTTGGCTGAAGAAATACTAACCATTACCGGTTCATCCATATCTGAAACCGGAGAATACCGAAAAGGAGTCAGATTTGAATTGACATTTCCCAATGATTGTTTCAGGATCTGTTCTGAATAAATAAAGCAACCAATTAGCAAGAATAAATTAATACTGTTGTTTCCAAAATGATTTTTAATACTTGTTCCCGAAATTTCGAGTTTATCTTTTTGAACAAGTTGCTCTTGAAAAAATTGGATAAACAATTTTCAGAATTACGAGTTTTAAACTAAAACTCGTTTAAACCGATAGTAACCCAGGTTACCCCTAAAACATCACCATCGGTGTCACCAACACACTCCAAATCCTTATTGCTCCTAAACCAAGGGAGAAATAATCATTTGTATGGTCCGTAACTCGATAAGAATGTTTTGTAGCCTATTTCTCTAATAATTGATGATTCTTTTATATACTTATGATAAATTTTACTGAATCCGGAAAAGATTATAGATTTTTTATCATAAAAAAGACAATTTGCAATTAATCTAAAAATTTATGACTAGATTTCTTCTGAAAAACGGTTATGGTTTAATCCATGAAGAACAACATGAATCTTCCTTTTTTTCAGAAACTGAATTTTTAAGCCAGCACCTGGCTGAATCACCCTGAATTCCGGGTTTAACATATGTACATGCGACACATTGAGAATCCTGTTTACATGCCTGAATACAAAGGAATGGATCATCAGCAGAAAGATCAAACGACGAATAATCTGAACCAGGTAAGTTCATATTTTCTTCTATATCATTATTGCCGTTAAATTCTATCAAATCCGGTTCAATTACTCTCACTTCATCCGTTTCAACTGGTTCAATGTCACTGGTTAAGTCTTCATGGATGATCGGTTTCGTTAAATACTGAGTTGACAATGGCAGAATCTCCGCATGGAACTCTTTAGGAGTGGGTGCCGGAGTTGGAGTAGGAGTGACTTGTTCTCTTGTACAGCTACATTTTGCTTTTCCAACAACCGGTGAATCATGGGGATCATCTCCTGCCACACGGTCAAGATCAAGCTGAGTAATAAACGCCCCATCAAGACACCAGTCCTTCTTTTGGTGACTTAAATCAGGACCAACATCCATCCAGTATGTTGAGCCCCATGTATCATAACCAGCTGGTTTTGAGCATTGGACCTGTCCGATAACCGGTGAATCCATGGGGTCGGATCCAGCAGCAGCATCAAGATCGATTCCAGTGATATAACTTCCCTGCGGGCACCAGGATCCAAGCATACTATGACTGTTTATCCCCTTTGTTTCAATCTGTACCCATTCACTTTTCTCCCATTTCTGACTTTTTGCTCCTTCAATCTTACAGCACTTTGCCTGACCAATCACCGGAGTGTCCATATCACTTGCGGAGCGATCCCCATCCAGGTCCAATGCAGTTAGATAACTTCCTTCAGGACAATACTGGGATTTTCCATGGCTGTTTATTCCTCCGGTCTGAATTGGTATCCATGAACAATCTGACCAACTCGGAGTAGGAATTCCAAGAATCCAGTTATATGCGTATGATGTCGGACGATAGGTACTACTTGAATCTTGATTCCAGGATGCAACTCCAACCACATGACCAGCTTTGTTAATTATTGGGCCTCCGGAATCTCCCGGACAAGAATGTAATTGTGCATTTTTAAAACTGATTCCGCCCCATCCACTCCCATCAACAGCAACTTCCATCTTCATTTTACCTTGTGATGGAGATTTACAGTCAACACCAGTGTACCCAAAACCAACTAAGGTAAGTTTTTCGCCTACAAATGGAATGTTCCAGGGATTTTCCAGGGAAATCGGATTTACAAGGGCAACAGAAGATGCCGGCTTATCCAGTTCAAGCACAGAGTAATCCTCCCGAAGCCATCCCCTCTTTCCGTATTCGGGATGAATCCTGACATCACCGGCTATGGTAATATCCTGGCGGATTGAGGGATTATTAACGGGTCTGACATCATGAAGGGTAAATTGTGCACGATTACCACAATTGTTCCCAAAATCGTCGCAAAAACAATGTCCTGCAGCCAGGACCAAATTATCAGTTATCAATGTTGCCGAGCAACCACCTACGGGTCCCACCGCTTCAAGCTCTCCTTCAGGAACAGGCGAACCTTGTGATAATGCCTGCTCAATTTTTCCGATATT
>CAYYLA010000383.1:0-2691 GCA_964441785.1 uncultured Candidatus Cloacimonadota bacterium
GAATTACACAGGTATAATTGCACGTAAAGAGTTTCGTAGTTATTTCAGCACACCTTCGGCTTATATTATTCTGGTAGCTTTTTTGCTGATAGGCGGGTGGTTCTTTGCCAATCCCCTGTTTCTGATAAATCAGGCCGAATTACGTTCATTATTTAGTGTGGTACCGATAATCTTTATCTTCTTTATCACGGCTATAACAATGGGTTTGGTATCCAAAGAGAAGAGTAATGGTACGATTGAGATGCTGACAACATTACCAATTAAGGATTCCGATATAATCAATGGCAAATTCCTCGCCAGTATTGGTTTGATAGGTACAGGTTTGCTGTTTACGCTGATTCATGTGGTCACTATTATGATCTTGGGTCAGAATATTGATTATGGTTCAATTGTTTGTGGTTATCTGGGTTTGCTGTTCCTGGGTGCGGTTTATAGCTCAATCGGGATTTTTGCCTCAAGTTTAACAGATAATCAGATTGTTGCCTTTATCATCAGCTTTTTCATTATTTTTATTCTGTTCATTATTGAATATATGCTGATCTTTTTGCCAAGTTCGCTGGTTGGAATTTTCCAGTATATCTCAATAGGATATCACTTCTCCAATATCGCCAGAGGCGTTGTTGATTCACGCAATATCATCTATTTTGTCAGTTTGATTATCCTCTTCCTTCACCTGGCAAATATTGCTCTGAGTTCGAGAAAGTGGAAATAGGGGGGATGATGAATAAAAAACCAGTTATAACAAATACAATTATCCTGATTGCTATCCTGATTATTTTAAACCTTGTTTCATTATCTTTCTTTACCAGGTTGGATCTTTCCAAAGGTAAAATCTATTCCTTATCAAAAGCAAGTAAAGAGACTACTAAACAGCTTGATGATCGCATCGTAATCAAAGCTTATTTCTCTAAGAATTTACCGGGAGAGTTTGCAGATGCCCGTCGTTATGCAGAGGACCTTTTATCAGAATATCAAGCATATTCTCATGGTAATCTGCGTTTTGAGTTTGTTGATCCTGCCAGTGAAGATGATCTGAAAGCAGAAGCGCAGAAAAATCAAATCTATCCTGTATCCATGCGTGTTATTGAAAATGATAAATTTGAAGTGCGCGATGTCTATATGGGATTGGCTTTTCTCTATCAAGATAAAACAGAAGCTATTCCCTTTGTGCAGAATACCCAGGGTTTAGAATATGATATTACCAGAAAGATTAAGAAAATTACCTCGCAGGGGTTGAAAAAGATAGCTTTCTTTGCTCCTGATGCAGATATGGAAGTACCACAAATGCAGATGCAGAATCAGCAGAGTGATAATTATCAAAATGTTAGAAGATTGCTCTCCGAAAGCTACGAGGTGTCGGTTGTGGATCTGGAGAATAATCTGGATGATCAGATTGATGTTCTCCTGTTTACCAGTGTTAAAGATTCTCTTTATGATAATCAGTTGTACAACCTAGATCAATTTCTGATGAAGGGTGGAAATATCCTCTTTGTTCAGGATAGGGTAGAGGCCGATTTAAGACAGCAAAGTGCCAATCCAATCAACTCAAATCTTTTTGATCTCTTAGCACATTGGGGCATCTATCCAAGAGAGAACCTGATAAGTGATGCTCAATGTGGCCAGGTACAGATCCAGCGCGTTCAAGGTATTTTCCGCTATAATACTCCGGTCAGTTATCCATTCTTCCCAATCATAACAAATGTTAATAAGAATGAGATGATAACGCGTAATCTCGATCAGATGCAGGCTATTTTTGCCTCAAGTCTTGATTCACTGCGTATTAAGGGCGATCAGAATTTTACACCGCTTCTGTTCACTTCCGAAAACTCCGGCGAAACCTCCGGTCCTCAGTTTGATATCGGTATCCAACAATATCTGAATGCTGATTTAAAACAATTTTTCATTGATGAACCAAAGGTTATTGCAGGTTCTTATGATGGAAAATTTACCAGCTATTTTGCTGATAATGCAGATTATCCAGACGCTGTGAAATCTAACGATATGTCCAGGATTATCTATCTGGCAGACAGCGAATTTATCCAAGATAACGCCGGTGGAGGAATACCTGGTAATCTAGATTTTGTACTTAACTCGGTGGACTATCTGGCCTCCGAAGGCACGTTGATCAGTATGCGCTCACGAGAAACAGAATTCAAACCACTTAAGGATGTTTCTAATTCTGCTAAGCGTATGGTAAAATGGTTGAATATCCTCTTACCATCGTTCATCCTGATTCTTTTTGGTATTATCCGTTACCGTAATATCATAAACAAAAGAAAACATATTGGAGAGCTCTATGAATAAAACAACCCGCATTTACCTGGCTATACTGCTTGTTCTGGTTTTAGCTTTTGTGATTAATAAATATGTCTCTAATCCAACTGAAAAGCGTGTGAAATTCTTTGATGTGGATTCTATGGCTATTGCAAAGATTATTATCTCAAACAGTACCGATACGCTTCATCTGGAGAAAGAAGGTGTTAACTGGATTATTACGTATCCAATTCGATGTGAAATTGATCCAAACTATTTTGATAACTTCTATAGTAATGTGATTCCGGTGGAGACTTCGTCAATCCCGGTTTCTGTATCATCAAGTTCACACAATGTATATAGTGTGTCTGATTCTCTTGGTACCGCTATTACTATCTTGGATGCTGACGACGGTATTCTGGATGAGTCTATTATCGG
>CAYYLA010000384.1:0-2686 GCA_964441785.1 uncultured Candidatus Cloacimonadota bacterium
AACAAAATCAGTTACGATTGATATTCATACAGCGAGACCTGGACAGGTTATCGGTCGTAAGGGGTCAGAGATTGAGAAACTTCGCAACGAGTTAACCGTATTGGTTAACAAGAACAAATCATCAGAACTTGGTGTATTTGTTAACGTGCAAGAGGTTAAAAATATCTGGTTAGATTCCAGATTAGTAGGTATGGAAATTGGGCGTCAGCTTAAACAGCGTGTATCATTCAGAAGAGCAATGAAATTCTCTATCAGAAATGCAATGCGTAATGGTGCTCAAGGTATAAAAATCCAATGCTCAGGACGTTTAGGTGGCGCAGAAATGGCTAGAACCGAACGTTATCAAGAAGGTAGAACACCGCTTCATACATTAAGAGCAGATATAGATTACACTCTTACTGAAGTAACAACTACCTATGGGGTAATTGGAATTAAAGTGTGGATATATAAAGGTGATATTCTGAAATAAGGGGAAAAGATGTTAGCTCCAAAGAAAGTCAAATATAGAAAAGTTCAAAAAGGTCGTAGAAGAGGCCTTGCTCATAGAGGAAGTACCATAAGTTTTGGTGATTATGGTATAATTGCAACAGAAGCAGGTTGGATTACAAGTCGTCAAATCGAGGCTTCTCGTGTGGCAATTACTCGTACTATGAAGAGATCTGGGAAACTTTGGATAAGAATTTTCCCTGATAAACCAATTACCAAAAAACCTGCTGAAACTCGTATGGGTAAAGGTAAGGGTGCTCCGGAATATTGGGTAGCTGTAATAAAACCAGGTAGAATTCTTTTTGAATTCGAAGGTATAGGAATGGATCAAGCTAAAAGAGCTATGCACTTAGTAGGTCATAAATTACCATTTAAGGTTAAACTCATAACAAGAGAGGGGTTGGAATAATGAAATTAGCAGAAGTCCGAGAACTTACAAATGAAGGACTTCAGCAGAAGTTGCAAGATTTCAGTGAAGAATTATTTAACCTGAGATTTCAGAAAGCTTTAAATCAGCTGGAAAATCAAAACAGAGTTAATGATGTGAAAAGAGACGTTGCCAGAATTAAGACTATCTTAACAGAACGTCTTAACGAGAATTAAGAGGTAATTATGGCAGTTGAAAGAAAGTTAACTAAAAGAGGGATTGTAGTGAGCGACAAAATGGATAAAACCATTGTTGTACGCGTCGAAAGACAATACAAACATCCACTCTATAAAAAAATAGTTAGAAAACATAAAAAATTTAAAGCTCACGATGAAAATAATGAGTGTCATGTAGGTGATACAGTACTCATTAAAGAATGCCGTCCGTACAGCAAAGAGAAAACCTGGATGTTGGCAGAAATCATCGAGAGAAGTAAATAAGGAGTTTGAAAGATGATCCAAGCTCAAACAATGTTAACAATAGCAGACAACTCCGGCGCAAAGAAAGCTATGTGTATCAAGGTTCCTGGTGGATCTGGTATACGTTATGCTTCTTTGGGAGATATAGTGGTTGTGGCTGTTAAATCAGCTATCCCCAACGGTAAAATCAAAAAGGGTACTGTACAGAAAGCAGTTATTGTACGTACACATAAAGAAGTAAGAAGAAAAGATGGATCTTATATTCGTTTTCAAGATAATGCTGCCGTTATCGTAGATGACAGAGGCGAGCCAGTTGCTACCCGTATATTTGGTCCTGTTGCAAGAGAATTGAGAGAAAATCATTATATGAAAATCGTTTCTCTAGCACCGGAAGTTCTGTAGGAGTAAAGATGGCACAGGTAAGTAAGAATAGTAAGATGAGAATTAAAAAGGGAGATACAGTTGTTGTAATCTCCGGAAAATACAAAGGCGTTAAAGGTAAGGTGCTCAAATCTTTCCCAAAAGATCAGAAGGTTATCGTGGAGAAAGTTAACTTTATCAAAAAACATACAAGACCTACTCAACAGAACCCTCAGGGTGGTATTGTTGAAAAAGAAGGTCCTATCCATGTTTCCAATGTAAAATTATTTAATGAGAAATTAGGGGATGTTACCAAAGCCGTTTTCCGTGAATCTGGAGAAACTCGTGTACGTGTTTGCCAGAAAACCGGAGATGAAATCTAAAGGAGACAGCTATGAATCGCTTAAAAGAAAAATACAAAAATGATGTCATTCCTGCTCTTATTAAACACTTTGAATATAAAAATGTTCATTGTGTACCAAAATTGGAAAAGATTTCAGTTAACATGGGTGTAGGTGCAGCTACTCAAAATAAGGCTTTACTGGATAATGCAGTTAAAGATCTTACACAGATTACAGGTAGAAAACCTATTATAACAAAAGCTAGTAAATCAATCTCTAATTTCAAATTAAGAGAAGGTATGCCGATAGGATGTAAAGTTACTCTTAGAGGCGAAGTAATGTACGAATTTCTTGATCGTCTTATCAGCATTGTTATTCCAAGAGTGAGAGACTTCAGAGGCGTTAGTCCTAAATCTTTTGACGGCCGCGGCAATTATACACTTGGCGTTAAAGATCAGACTGTTTTCCCTGAAATCGAATATGACAAAATAGATCAAGTTAGAGGAATGGATATTACAATTGTAACAAGTGCAAAAACAGATGATGAAGCAAGACAAATGCTTACAGCTCTGGGAATGCCGTTTAAAAAATTGTAAAACCTAACCGACGCCTTCATTTTTCTGCCGGTTCAAGGCCCGGGCCATCTCTATTGC
>CAYYLA010000385.1:0-2668 GCA_964441785.1 uncultured Candidatus Cloacimonadota bacterium
AAAAATATCGGATTATTAAAATTCCACAATCTTCAGGTAAAATTCAATGCCTTGATTCAATGACTGAATTTTTACAAGATAAACCGGAATTATTTGATACCTTGCTGGTATAATATTACAGGATATAAACCGTAAAAATATATAACCCGAGTCGGGTTAAGGTCATTTACTTAACACTGCGGAAAGTATTCTCCATAAAAAGAATTATTTCCTACATATCTCATTATATTTAAGTCTTTTATAAAGATCAATATACAGCTTTACGAGTCTAAAAAATCAAATCTGTGACGCAACTTCAACCTCGCATAATTTCTCTAAAATATTGTTATTATTCAAGTTAACTATGATTCTTTGAGACATCAAAAAAACCCGAGTCGGGTTTACCTGACTCGGGTTAATGGTAACTGAGCAATTTATTTCTGCTATTTATCTTATAACATCTTCAATATATCATTGGCATGCTCGACAAAGTCGTGTAACTCTTTGCCAGAGAATTGTTTCTGCTCCAGCATTGCCAGTTCATGCACATAATTTATCAACAATTTGACTTCATCATATTTACCTTCGTCGTAGTAAGATACTATCTTCTTCACAGCAGGGTTGGTCTGATTTACTACCAATGTATGATTCTTTAGCATATCAGCTTCTTTTCCCTGAGACAGATAATTCATCTCCTGGAATCGACGCATGAACTCATTGAAAACTATCATAGCAGGAATTGTCTCTGTTTTAAGATTCTTAACCTCAGTCTTTACCTCCAGATATGCTTTCTCAAGAATCTCATCAAAACCCTTGCCAAGTTTCTCTCGTACAGATGGTGATATATCATAAGGTTTTACATAGGTATATTCATTTTCTGTTCGAATAAATGGAGTTAAAACAGTAGCCGCATCTGGATTTTTCTTAATGTATTCAGCATATGCATCTTTGTTGAAACTGGCTTCTATCTTCTCATTCAAGTTACGATCAAAGATCTCCTTAATCTTTTCAGACATGGTGCGATTAGACTCATCCACAACCTCAGCTTCATCATTATTAACAAGATTATCATTGATTTCCGAGTCAATTCGAACAAAAGTAATCTCCTGTTCTTTCATCTCAAATTGCTGATAAAGATGATTATCTATAACTGAGTCAGAGAATATCACCTCCATACCCTGCTCCTTCATCAATTTCAAATAAGAAACCTGAAGGTCTTTACCGGATGCATAATAAACTTTATAAGGTTTTTCATCCTTCTTGTTACGTTCTTTATACTCTTCGATGGTCACATAATCATCCTGGCTTGATTTAAAGATCACCTGATCCTTAATAGCATCGTAGAATTTCTCATCGGTAAGCATCCCATATTTGATAAAATGTTGAACATCTTCCCAGATCTCTTCATAACGTTTGCGATCTTCTTTGAATGTACTCTTCAGCTCATCACCAATTTTTTTGATGATGTATTGAGAGATCTTTTGAACCTGTTTATCCTGTTGAAGAAAACTTCTGGAAACATTAAGAGGAATCTCAGGAATATCAATACCACCTTTAAGAAGCAAAAGAAATTCAGGTATAATCTGTTTCAAATCATCAGCAACAAACACATTGTTACAGAATAATTTCACCTTACCCTGATTAAGATCTATCTGATTTTTAACCTTTGGAAAATAGAGTATACCTTTAAGGTTAAATGGAAAATCTACGTTTAGATGAATCCAGAATAGAGGATCGTTGAAATCATGAAAATAATCTTTATAAAACTGTTTATACTCATCATCAGTTACATCTTTAGGTTTGCGCATCCATAAAGCTTCCTTCTGATTTACAACCTCTTTTCCCACCTCGATAGGGAAAGGCATGAAATTACTGTATTTTTCAATTAGCTCTTTCAATTTGTTCTCTTCCAGATACTCTTCATTATCCTTATTAACGTGAAGTGTAATTGTCGTTCCAATATTTTTATGCTTACCTTCTGTTAATGAAAAATCAGTATCACCTTCACAAGACCAGAAGGCAGGTTTTGTTCCTTTTTTGTAGGAGAGAGTATCGATTGTCACCTTTCTTGAAACCATGAAAGATGAGTAAAATCCTAAACCAAAATGGCCAATAATTGAGGCTTGTTTATCTTTAAATTTCTCAACAAAATCCTCTGCACCAGAAAAAGCAATCTGATTAATATACTTCTTTCCCTCGGTCTGGGTCATACCAATTCCGTTATCAGTAACTGTAATTGTTTTTTTCTTTTTATTTGTTTTAATTACTATCTTAAGATCCTCTTCCTTAACATCAGGATCTATTGCCTTACGCTTCTGCAATGCATCTATACCATTTGATATTAATTCTCGCAAGAATATGTCATGCTCAGAATACAACCACTTCTTAATTATAGGAAAAATATTCTCTGTATGAATAGAAAGCTTTCCTTTATTAACTTTTTCAGACATTTTTTCACCCTCCGTTGATGTTTATTGAGTGATAAATTAATAATCATCGGTTTATTTGTCAAATACTTTCTAGCAGTCTAAACTTTGGAGTGCTTATTTTTATTATTTTCCCTTTTTCACCGCAAAGACGCATAAGACGCAAAGGATAAAGAATAAAGAATAAAGATTTATACGCCTATGGCGTAATAAAGAATAAAGATTTATACGCAATCCAGAGGCTTGTAAACCTTTGGCGTAAT
>CAYYLA010000386.1:0-2656 GCA_964441785.1 uncultured Candidatus Cloacimonadota bacterium
GTAAGCCGCCTGAGCAGATTTAAATCCGCTTACTGCCTGTGAATATTCAAGTTCGGAAACGATTTCTTTTTCATAAAGATTTTCGGAGGCATTTAGTTGCATCTGAGCTCCTGATAGAGCTGCTTCGGAAGATAGCATATTAGCTTCGGCCTGTTCCAATCTTATTCTATAATCTGTATTATCAATATTACCTATTTCTTCACCTTTATTTACCCAATCTCCAAGTTGCTTTTTTATCTCCACAACTTTTCCAGAAACTTCGCTTGTGATATCGATATCGGTTATACCATCTAACTTGGCTGTAAGAGTGATATATTCCTCCAGATTTTGAGGTATCATCTCATTAATCAAAACGGGTGTCCTGGTTTCATTATTTTTGTTGGGTTTCTGCTTGGTTTCTGCTTGAGGAGCTCCCTGGCATCCAACCAAAACTACTAATAATATTACTATAAAAATATGCAGGTATTTCATTAATCCTCCTACTGAATTTCAAAATATTGGATAAATTCTAATTTATCTTTGATTTGAGTTATTCTCATCAATTGAGATTTACTTATTAAATAATTATAAATACTGGATACATAGTTACGTTTCGCTGAAAGCAGCATGGCATCAATTGCAATCATATCCGATGACGAGATCAGGTTATTTCTAAATCGTTCTTGCGCTTGATTATAGGTTTCCTGGGCATAATCCTTTGCTAATTGAGCAGACTTAACAGATTTAGCAGATGATACCAGGGTTGTAATGGTGTTTGATAATGATAGATTTACATTATCTTCCAATATCTTGGATGTGTAGTGAGTACTTTTGTATTGATGTCTTGTTTTTATGTAGTTAGTCACGTTATCCGTCAGTGGGAATATGGGGACAGATGCAATTAACATAAGTCGTTGTGAATCATCGTATTCATCCTGATAATCATATTTATCCCAGCTTTTGGAAAAGGATAAATTCAGAGATGGAAGGAAATTTCCTGCAGCAATCCACAGTGATTTTCTGCTGATTTTACGGTTTAGATCAGCAATTTTGAGGGATGAATTCACATCTTGTAATCTCTGTGAAAATCTTTGTGATATTTGATCTAGAAGATTAAAATCAATCTTATTGATTGCTGAAATTTCGGTTACAATATCAGTTAAATTAATTCTGGAAAGATTGTAATCCATCGAAATCTGAAGATAATTTGCCAGTTGCAGTCTGGCTGTAGATAGAAGGTTTTGTGTTTGGATCAGACTGACTTCTTTACTGGAATTTTCTGATTGGATCTGGTAATATTCGCCTTTGGAAATTATCCCGCTGTCAAAATTGGCTTCTGCAATAGTCACTGTATTATTAGATGATTGTAAGTCTTTTTGAGCAATTTCGACCAGATCTTCAGCTTCGAGAACCTGGAAGTAATAATTTTCTACCTGTGATAAAACCTCGAAAACCTTGTCTTCATAAATAGTTTTAGCACGTTTTGCTACATCATTTTTAATGCGATAGTTTAACCAGATTTTCCCACCGTTGAAGATGGGTTGACTTATGCTGAATCCGTAACTTCTAAGTTCTTCAGCCATGGCAAAGTCGGGTTCATATTTGGTTATTGATCCATCCAGTGAACCGGATGGGATCAGTCCAGATGCTGCATTCCACTTATCCATTTCTGCTGATTTCCAATTGTGGTGCTCTGATAAAAGATCAGGATTATTCTCCAGGGCTAATGACTTTATCTCTTCTAAATTTAGATCAATAGCTGTAATGCCAGTGATAAAACTTAAAAGAACGATAAACAGGAAAACTTTTTTCAATTTACTCCTCCTCATTTATAAAAAGATGATCATGATTGCCTGTGAGTAGTTCATCTTTAATTTCATTAAGTTTCTTTAACTCAATGTTGTGTATTTCTCCGCCCATTTCAACCAAAGTGGCCATATAGAAAGGTACGTGTTCATATTGTACATTTCCCTTTAGTTTATCGCGGATAGAATTATGTGATGGCATGTGCTCTTCTATTGATACAATGCGCTTGTTAATAATCTTAAGTAGATTGTCTTTGCCGATATTGCCTGCTGCAAAAGATAGATACATCCAGAAATCCTGAGCAAGTAGATGTTTTTTTTTGAAGGCTTTCAAGAGGATTTCACGAAGATATTCCTTACCTGATTCTAAAATTGTGTAGACTATTCTTGGAGGATTGTTGTTTTCTTCAATGCGTTCACCCCGGATCAATTCTTTCTTATCTAATCGTTTTAATGCATTATAGACCGAAGGCATCTTCACCCCTGCCCAAACATCTAATCCCCTGGTTTTGGCAAAGTTCACAATCTCATAACCATGCATGGGCTTTATCTTTAAAAATCCCAAAACTATTAATTCACTAATGGACATATCTCCTCCTATAAGGACAAAACCGAAATCATCCTATTACTGTCAATAATATTATTATAAATTAGAATAGTGCAAATTAAAATATTATTTTGTTGTATAGGGAAGGTTGAGATAAAAGGCAAAAGGCAAAAGGGAAAAGATTAAAGGAATGCCGCGTCCTGCAGAGATTGTATTCTCCACTAAGTTTAGGAGTTTAGAAGTTTAGCTCTGAAGCGTTTAGGAACACCTTTAAAAAAAATGAATGGTGAATAATGAAAGATTGATCTCATCCTGCCTGCCACGG
>CAYYLA010000387.1:0-2624 GCA_964441785.1 uncultured Candidatus Cloacimonadota bacterium
GTCCCAGATAGTTGTAAGTTATCCCCTATTGCATATGATCCAGAACCCTCATATGTAAGAGATATTTTTGGAATGATGTTCTCAGACAGATCTGCAGTAATGTCTAATTCTTTTCCAATTTCTATTTGGATGTATTTTTCCCAGTTTGGAAATTTATCATGACGTAACTGGAGTGTATAATTCCCTGGCTGGAGATTATTGACAACACAGGGAGTTTCCCCTTTATATTCAGAATCAATATAAACAGAGGCACCTTCAGGTTCAGAGTCTATATTAACATCACCTGCAAGCGCATCTCCAATACACCCGCTAATGAATATGGAAAAAATAAGAATTATGACAATTAGGATTTTTTTCATATATTGTTTGATATTTAACGTTAGGCATATTAAGGTATGTTAATTTATTTCTAAATAACAGTGTAGTGGCCTATCCATTTCCAACTAACTCACTTCCCATTTAAATACCTCATAACAAGGATTTTTCGAAGGTCGTCTTGAAATATTTGGTAATTTTCCCCTCTGCTAGCCACAGACTTCTAATGCATTCCCTCCAATACTTTGGTCATTCAAGATCATGGATAACGTGTTAAAAGAGCCCTAGGGATGCTAATCATCAGCGTGACCCTTCCCATCGCATACAATATTGCCTAGTATGAACAAAAGGCAGTGCTCGTGCTTCTCTCGCTCCTGCACCTCGGGGTCAAAGACATCACCCTCGGGCCAAAGCTTCCGGCATTCATCTCACCCGCCGTCCTGAATGTGCTCGTGGAAAACTTCGGCATCCGGGCGAACACGACAGTTGAAGAAGATATGAAGCTGATGGTCTGAAAGACATGATCAATTTCCACTGGGGGCAGAATTAATACCCTGATTCCAACACTTTTTCTAAATGAACAGAATCACCCTTCCCTCCTCCCTCCTCCACCCACCCCAGTCAACCCTCGCATTGACACTCGCTGCACTCGCAAACAGAGGGAGGAAACCTGCATTATCACTGGAGAAAAAGCCGATGAAAACGGCACTCTGTGCAACATTGACGTAGATTGAGCCCGAACCTCTGCTTTCCACCATGCAGCGCGGGCCATCAACCTCGCAGAGGTCGTCAGACGAACAGGTTCAAGGGGCAAGTTGAGGGATAAGACGCTGGAATGAGGGGACATGCCTTCTATGATCATTCTAGTGCGTAATTCGATTCATTTCAGGCATATCAATTATCTATGAAAGTTCCACATGGATTGCCTAGCCCAGATACGTAAAAAATGCTGGTTATCCGATAATTCTGCATGACCAAAATAGTGCTAAATTTATCAAATAATCCTCAATAAATAACAAATATATAAATGAAATCAAAATTTGTTATATAGTTTTCCAAAAACATGAAAAATATTGCAAATTTATTATCCAATCATAACACAAAGGATTTACGGCAAAACATGTAAAATCCAATAATATGTCTCAAACATCGAAAGACCTTGTTGATATTCCAAAAGATGTAATCGATAATCTCTATTCTGGAGAGAACGTCAATTTTTGCATTAAAAAGAAAGTTGCCATGGAATTGAAACCGAAATATTTGATTATATCAGATAGGAGAGTGATTTTCTATGACCAAAAAATTGCTGGAAGATATGATTTAAATGACATACCTTATTCAAAACTAGAACATGTTTACTTTAATGAAGGACTATTGGCATCTGAATTTACATTAAAAAACGAGGATAAACACCATATTTCAATAAATTGGTTGGGCAAAAAAGAATGTAAAGATGCTATAATTACAATACGTGATGCGATCAATGCAATTTCAATTGAACCAGTTTCAATCCAGAAAAAGAAAACATTGGTCGGTGAAAAATGGTCATTAAGAAAACCATTGGAAACTATCACACGAACAATGCCAATGGCCCAAGTAATTGAACGTACCCAACCAGCACAAAAAACTGATGATCCTGTTGATAAACTGAAAAAAATAAAAGAATTGAATGAAATAGGTATTTTAAGTGATGGAGAATATGAGGAGAAAAGAAGAGAAATTATTGCAGAAATATAACTGCGACTGTCTATCAATTAATATTTTATTGACATCATATATATTTAGCAATATGCGAGACTAATACTAACCACACAATTCTTTTTCATTAAAGTACGCTTCGACTTCCACGCAGGGTAGATAAAACTCAGCATGGTCGCATTCATGGTCCCCACATTCCGGTATCCCTTTTCCAAGTCAGGTGCAATCCATGCAACACTCCCTGCTGGGACGGTCGTCACACTCTCCTCCGGGGCGAAAACCTCAATTTCTCCCGTAGTAACATCTATCAGCTCGGAGGCAGAAGAGCCGGTTCGGGAGGGTAGTATGACATTTCCCTGTTCTGGGATTCCGGAAAGATATTAGTATAAAAGAGATAAAAAGCACACCTCATATTCCCTCTATATTTCACTTAAATGTTGATTTGCGGCCGTATCACTCCAGCGTCCGGATAAAGAACCTCACCATCTCCCGGTATGCATCCTCTGCAGCGAAACTCTCCGAGAGTTGCCCGTCTTCAATCATAAACCCGTGCGGTTCACCCTGGTAAACCTTCAGTTCGAAGTATGCCTCTGCTGCATCCAGCTCAGTCG
>CAYYLA010000388.1:0-2620 GCA_964441785.1 uncultured Candidatus Cloacimonadota bacterium
TTCACATGAAGGATATGCGAGCATCAGCTTTTGAGCCGGAGAATGTAATCTCCCGCTATAAATGGCAGGATGGTCTGGGATATTATGAATCAACCAGAGATGCTTCTACCAATTTCTTCTTTGATTATCTGGCAAAAGGGACCTATGTATTCCAGTATCCGGTTCGTGTTACACACAATGGAAATTACTCAAATGGGATAACAACAATTCAGTCTATGTATGCGCCGGAATTTACCTCTCATTCTCAAGGAATTAGGGTTAATATTTCAGAAGATTAAGGATTGATTAATTAAATCTTTTGACACACAATCAAATTAATGTAAGTTCTGCATTAATAGGGGGGTTGTATGACGAATAGACAGTTTGACCTCGAAGGTCTTGATTCCCTGCCGGCTCTCAGTGTGCCTTATGATGAGGCTGTAGTTGTTATTGATAAACAAATAATCAAAGGTGAAGAGCTGGAGTGTTATTCTCATGAATCGAACCGTTTATTGCATCAGGCAGAGAGAAAATACAACAAATGGAATAAAGAAAATTTCCATATGTTAAAAGGATTTTTTAACACACCGAGTCTTGCTAATGAATACTCTTTTTCTGAATGGACAATTGGGCGTATCTTGATATCTGAGTTAAATCTTCAACAGAAATCGGAAAAATTATGTAACAATATAAAGGATAAGATAGATAAACTTAAATCTATTCGGGCAAGTCTTGAATTATTTAAAGATCAGGAGATACGACCGCAGAAACAGGTGTTATTTCTGCATCTTGGTGATGATGCTAATTCTTTGAAGATTATTGATTATCTTGAATATCTGGATTTTGATGTAGTAATTCTAAATGATAAACATAAGCAGGGCTATGAAATCTATGAAGAAATTCTGAACACAGATATCAAATATGCTGTAGTTTTTTTAACCAAGCCATCTCGCAATACTCGTAAATTGATCAACCTGATATTGGAGCTTGGGATAGTGATTGGTAAATTTGATAAGCAGAGAATAACCTGTTTATATGATTCTAATGCCGTTATCCCTGATGGTCATCATGGTGTACGTTATACAAAAATGGATGTTCGCAATAAATGGCAGAAAATCTTACATCTTGATTTAGCAAATGCAGGATACGAGGTATAGATGGAAATACAAAAACCCACACTTTTGTTAGATCCCTTTAAATGTCAGAGAAATTTACAGAATATGATGGAACGGGCAAGCATGTATAACCTTAAATTCCGGCCCCATTTTAAGACACATCAATCCCGTGAGATAGCTCAATGGTTCAGGGATAAGGGTGTCGATAAAATTACCGTAAGCTCCATCGATATGGCAGAATATTTTATCAATGATGGTTGGGATGATATCACCATAGCTTTTCCTTTTAACAGGTTGGAAATAGATAAACTTATTTCTTTATCAGAACGAGCCAGGCTGAATATTCTCGTTTTGGATTCTGACGCCATGAGTATTCTTAAAATGAGACTACGCAATAATATTGGATTTTACATCGAAATCGATACTGGATACAACAGATCCGGAATTGAGTTTGATAATTTCAGAGCTGTTGATGAAATACTCTTTGCCGGTGAGATGATTCCGCAGCTTGAGTTCAGGGGATTTCTTACCCATGCAGGCCATTCTTATACAGTCCAATCACCTATGGAATTAGAAGAAATTCATCGAGATACGTTGAACAAAATGATAAATTTGAAAAACAAATACTCTACAATAATGCCAAATGTAACGGTTTCAATTGGAGATACACCCTGCTGTAAGATGATGAGTAATTTCGAAGGGGTTGATGAGATACGGCCGGGGAATTTCATCTTTCATGATCTTATGCAGCATAAAATTGGATCCTGTTCTATTGATGAGATAGCTGTGGCTGTGGCCTGTCCCATTGTCAGCCTTAACGAAAGTCGTAATGAAGTTGTGATTTATGGAGGAGCAACTCATCTATCCAAAGAGAGTTTGCTCGATCAGATAGGAACCCGCTATTTTGGTAAAGTAGTTGAACTTTATCCCTATGGTTGGATGGATCCGATTCCAGAAACCTATATAAGCTCCCTGTCTCAGGAACATGGAATTATCAAGACAAAACCCGAGATGATGAATCGTTTCAAGGTTGGTGATGTTGTGGGCGTTCTGCCGATTCACTCCTGTCTTACAGCTAATCTCATGAAATCATATCAGACCTTGGATAAAAAGATATTTAAGCATTTTAGCGGGGAGTAGAGGATTCTGTATATTAGTAGATGAAGCTGGTGGTAGTATTTACGATGAATAATTCAATGAATAATTACTCGACTCAGGTCTAAATATTTATAGGAACTAATCAGAATTCGTTGGAATTGGTATTGTTCTACAAATTGATAATTTAGTAAGGATTAAGAGAAATAATAAGTTCGCTTCATTTTTCAATTTTCATTATTATTACCGCGAATAAACGCGTATAAACGCAAATAGTTAAGAGCCGTTAATTTGTTCCTATGAATTCCTTCAACAATGCCAGCAATGATCACTACCTACTACATACTACCTACTAATTCCTCAAGGATTACTTTTCCCTTTTCCCTTTTCCCTTCTTGTCCGCCAGTCTTTAAGGCGGATTCTACATTCTG
>CAYYLA010000389.1:0-2602 GCA_964441785.1 uncultured Candidatus Cloacimonadota bacterium
CTGTTCTTCGGTTTTAAACATAATTGCAGCCATTTTTGCCAAGGATGCTCTTACTTCACAAGCTGCTTTGTAAACAGCCATACCACCAACAGTTGTACTTCTGGATGCAACAGTAGGACCAGAGTCATGTACCGAATCTGTATCAACGTGTTTTACCGAGACCTTATCAATTGATAAACCTAGTACTTCCGCAGCAATCTGAGCAAAAACAGTTCTAGAGCCCTGCCCCAATTCAGTTAAACCTATGCTAACTAATGCACTACCATCCTGCATTGCTTGGACACTTGCTCCAACAACATCTATACCTTCAGCGCCATTAGATATCCCTTGAAACATACTGGCAAAACCAGTACCATAAAGATAACGATCATCATTAGACGGTTGTTTGTATTCCTGAAGTTCATCTTTCACCTTGTCAATTGTTTCAATTAAACCAACAGATTTATCAAAAACTTGATTCGTTGCGGTTGCATCACCAGGTCTTAACCCATTTATTTTTCTAATGGCAAGTGGATCCATATTAAGTTTTTCAGCAAGCATATCCATGATTGATTCTGATGCGAATGTCACTTGAGGAACACCAAAACCTCTGAAAGCCCCACAATAAGTTTTGTTAGTATATATTGCAGTAGAATTTACTCTAACATTATCGATATTATAGGGTCCTGCAGAATGAATTAAAGACTTCATTACCACAAAAGGACTTTCTGCTGCATAAGCCCCACCATCCAACAATATCTT
The DNA here is from genome assembly GCA_964441785.1 of uncultured Candidatus Cloacimonadota bacterium. GTDB lineage: Bacteria > Cloacimonadota > Cloacimonadia > Cloacimonadales > TCS61 > CAYYLA01. Next base: position 742 of record CAYYLA010000389.1, read on the forward strand.
TATATCTTTTCCAATTATTTTTCCATCGTTGTTAGCAGCTACACGATAATTGATTCTTGAAGCATGACGAAGGGATGAACCAATAATAGATCCTTCTCTATCATTAGCAATCATAACTGGTCTTTTAAGTCGTATAGCGGCAACGGTAGCAAGACTTCCAATTTCGGTAGCTGCATCATCTTTACCACCAAAGGAACCACCAGTATAAGCCTGAACTACCTTAATTTTTGCAGCAGGAACATTTACATTTGCTGCTATGTGACCTCTTAAATGAAAAGGAGATTGACATGAAGCATGCACAGTAACTCTACCATCATCAAAAGGTTGAGCACATACAACCTCAGTTTCCATGTAAGCATGTTCCTGATTTGATGTTTCAAAAGTTTCTTCAAGAACAATATCAGCTTTAGAAAAAGCATCATCCACGTCACCTTTTATAAGAGCTTTTGAAACAACAATATTACCTTTAGGATGAATCTTTCTAGCATCAGGAAGCAAAGCCTCATCAATAGTTAAGATAGGATCGTAAGCATCAATCTCAATTTTAACCTTCTTAGCAGCTGCTCGTGCAACAACTAAGGTTTCGGCAATTATTAAACAATACGATTCACCAGCATATCTGATTTCATCTTCCGCCAGTAATGGTTGATCAAATGGAGGTAGTATACCGATAATATTACCTCCAGGTATATCTTTTGATAAGATAATGTCTATAACCCCGTCCATCTCTTTTGCTTCACTTATGTCTATGTTTAAGATTCTACCTGTAGCTATTTTAGAACGACAGGCATATCCGTGAAGAAGACCTGGAAAGTTGAAATCACCACTAAATTTTGCCTTTCCTGTAACTAACTCTTTACCGTCTATTTTCCTTACTGATTTTCCTACTTGTTTTAGTTCACTGTTACTCATTTTTAGTTCCTCTTAACTTTATAGCCGCCGATTGAACTGCTTTTACAATTTTTGTATAACCTGTACAACGGCAGATATTACCACTGAGTCCTTCTTCAATTTCTTTAACTGTTGGATCAGAATTTTTATCTAATAATGCCTTACTACTTAGAACCATACCTGGTGTACAAAAGCCACATTGTACTGCTCCTTCTTCCAAAAAGGCTTCTTGGATTGGATGAAGTTCACCATTTGGCCCTTCTAAACCTTCAATTGTTATAATTTCCTTTCCGTTAAATTTGGGAGCTAGTAGCAGGCATGAACATTCTGTTTTATTATTACCCAATATTGTACATGCTCCACATTCACCTTTTGAGCAACCGCATTTTGTACCAGTTAATCCCAACTCATTCCTTAATAAATCCAAAACTCTCATATCAGCGGGGACATCTAAACTTATATCTTTACCATTACATTTAAATTCTATCAACATAATCATTGCTCCTTTATTTGTTTAATAATTGATTCATTAGATCCAGGAATAATCCAATTATAACATCCTGACGATATTCAGCAGAAGAACGTACATCATCAATCGGTTTTATAGTTTCTTTAATAATATTTGCTGCTTTTATTAACAGATCTTTCCCTGGATCTGTATCAGATAACAGTTTTTCAGCTTCAATTATTCTAACAGGAGTAGGAGCAACAGATCCTGCAGCAATACGTATTTCTTCAATTATTCCTGATTCTTTGTTTAGATTTAGCCATACAGCCAGATTTACTTGCGAAATGACTTGCCCATTTCTCTGGCCAATCATTCTAAATCCTGAAATACCCTTGGCATAATGCTTATTAATTTTAATCTTAGTAAGAGCTTCATTTTCTTTTAAAATCGTTTTCTTGGGTGCTATAAAGAAATCTTCGGCTGAAATAATTTTTTTATCATTATAAGACTCAATTATAAAAT
>CAYYLA010000390.1:0-2601 GCA_964441785.1 uncultured Candidatus Cloacimonadota bacterium
TATTTATGAGTTTGATGGCAGAAGAAACATTAATTGATGAATTGGAGCAATTCCGTCCATTTTTAGGTAAAACCTTTAAAGGTGAATTTTCAACCTCAACATCTGATAACCCACAGTTTGATGTGCAGCATTGGGAGCGTATTCTCAATGGAACATCTATACGAATAATGCATTCTCTAAATGATGGTTATTATGGAGGGGAAACGATCCTGTTCTGGGATTCTAAAGAGGAAATAGTATCCTACTTCTATTTTACCACGGCTGGATTCTATACCCGTGGAACAATGGAAATTGACAATGGTAAATATACGGGCCATGAGTATGTGGAAGGTAACAGCCAGGGGATAACAGAAGTGAAGAGTATCTCTGAATTCATGGTAGATGGTTCAGTAAAGGCTACATCACTGTATCTCCAAAATGGTGAATGGGTTAAGGGACATGAGATAATTTATCAAGAGGATCCGGAAGCCAGATTGATTTTCAAATAAATAACATTCAACCCGACTCGGGTTTTGTGTAATTTGCTTTTGCAAATTTTCCACGAAACCCGAGTCGGGTTAAAATATTCAACAATTACTTTTTCCAGATGCGACCATCTTCCCGGATGTGAAGGGAAATATCTTTGTCCTTTGAATACATCACTGCTTCGTATCCACTGGGTGTTGTGGTTATTTGGGGAGGCCATAAGAAGTTGTCCAACTCAATATTGCTCATCTTCAGATCTACAATATAGTCTGTATATCGCTCAAAACGTTCAAAATACTCTTTTTGTCTATAGTATAATTGTCTTAAAATCCATTTTGCATCTTCTATCTTATTATATATGAATTCATCTTCAGACGTTCCAACCGTGTTCTCTGAGAACTGAACAAATCCCCACATCTCGGGATAATGCATAGCTATCAAACCTTGAGGACTCCAAACCCAGTTATCCTCTGGTTGTTTTATCTTGTGATAATCACCATCGCTATACTTTGTCTGCCATTCAACTCGTGAGAAATTAACCCGCCATTGATCACCCTCTTGCGGTGGGGCTTGCTCGGAGCATTCTTCCAATACTTTCCAGGGAATAGCTACCTCAACCGACCAGAAATTGTCGGTATTAGAAGGATCATTCAGTGTGCCATCAATATAGACAGCACTTTTCAAGCCTTGGATATCCCAGCTGTCGATTGCTCTACATTCGGGATCTCTATAGGGTTCAGTAATCAACAAGTCCCAGACAGTGTTGAATGCATTCATCTCAAATTCGTAGTATTCATGGGTATCACCTTGGGGATCAATAAAGATTTCGAAATCATTGTCGTAGAAAATGACAGCATCTCTTTCTGTAAGTTTTGCCCAGATATGTGGTTCTTCCATTGTGCAGGCAAAATAAAAATACTCATCATCCCATAACATCTTAACTCTGGTTTTGAAGCGTGGCTCAGGTTTCAAATCTCCTTCGATATCTACAAAATAATCAGTCCATTCACTTGCTTTCCAACTTTTTTCCTCGATTTTTCCATCGATATCAATAGGTCTAATTGCTTTGTAACAGATATACTGTTTAGGATTGAAATCTATCTGCGGTGTTGGGAAAGCGCTAAGAATTGTTGGTATCAAAACTAAAATTGTCAAAAATAATCGCATTAATAACTCCTGGTTTTAAAGAAATTTTCGAAAATCAGCAGATTCTGATGCAGTTGATCTGCTGATTGTAAATCATTATGATAAAAGGCTCTATCCTCTATAACCTGCTCCAGATGATTGTCTACCATGGGATTACCGTCTTCTGCCAGCATTTCAGGGTGAAACTGAAGACCCCACAGTGGTAAATCATTATATTGAAAAGCCTGAACCTGACAATCTTCTGTTTTTGCCAGAACCTTAAAGGTAGCAGGTAAATTTGTAATTTCATCGTAATGGGAATTCAAGAAAATCGGTTCTTTTATTCCTTCAAAAATTGGATTATTCTCAATAGTCATTTTTATCCAACCAAACTCTGGATTTGATGCTCGTTTACACACGTCTTTATCAGCAAGAGTCTTAGCAAGCATTTGATGCCCATGACAGATACCCAGAATTGGTTTTTTCATCTTCAGAAAAGATTTGATAACGTGGTAGATCTGACTATCTTCGGGATTTTCTTTTGATGCGGATAACTCAGAACCTGTTAACAGAAGGTGACTGTAGGGAGATAAATCTGGTGTTGTTTGTCCAAGATGAAGAACGTGATATTTAATATTGGATGATTTGGTTATTCGGGGCAAGACAATCTGGTCGAAGTGGTTACGGGCTTCGATTCCCTGTATCGTGTTAAGAACTAGCAGCATTGGTTACTCCGCATAACAGGCATCAATAAGATGTTGTACCGTTGTAGTTGCCAAACCTATAGATGTATCTGCTGCACCATAATAGATACTTGCTTTGGAATCCAGCTTGGCAAATCCATTTTTATCATATTCTTCAATAATCAAACCGGTAGGGAAGATAACGTTGGGAACCTGACCAACCGTTTCATATTCCTCTCGAGGTTCAAGAATATTGTATCTACCCCGGGCAAGTACTTTGGATGGATAAAAACATCTTGACCGTGCTGCCCCAATAGGAGTAGTCAGA
>CAYYLA010000391.1:0-2592 GCA_964441785.1 uncultured Candidatus Cloacimonadota bacterium
GGAGATAGAGAATGCTCTATTAGTCGTGAGATATCTAAACTCCATGAAACTCATTATCATGGATTGCTTAGTCAGTTTATTAATGAAGAGCTTGAGATAGTTAGAAAGGGTGAGTTTGTTGTAGTAATTGCCGGATCCAAGAAAAAAGAACTCACTGATGAAAATATCCTAGAAATTCTTGAAAAACGTGGTACCTCTAAACAGATTTTAAAAGAGATAGCCACAGAATATAATCTGAAACGTAACAAGTTGTATGATTTAGCTCTAAAGGTAAAAGAGCAAAAGGTTTGACCGTTAAGGAAAAGAAAAAGAAATTGACGTTGTAAAATTTAGAATTAAGGAGATAGATATGTTCCCAGGTGGAAAAAAAGGTATGAAAGACCTGATGAAACAGGCGCAAAAAATGCAGCAGGATATGGTGAAAGCACAGGAAGAATTGGCAAACACAGTATTTGAAGCTTCTTCAGGTGGGGGAATGGTTACGGTGGAAATGAATGGTAAAAACCAGATTTTATCACTTAAAATCGATCCTGAAGTTGTTGATCCTGATGATGTAGAAATGCTTGAAGATCTCATTATCGCTGCTTTAAATGAAGTTCGAGAAAAAGTTGATAAAAACAGTGAGTCTGAAATGTCCAAACTTACTGGAGGAATGAAAATACCAGGCATGTTCTAATGTATACTGGACTATTAGACGAGTTAGTTCAACAGTTAAAACGGTTACCGGGTATCGGGCAGAAGTCGGCTCAACGTCTGGCAATGTACATCATAAACCAGGATAACGCCTTTGGATTGCAGTTGGCGAATACGATCAAAGATAGTGTGGAAGCTTTCTCTAATTGTTCAATCTGCAATATGTTAACCGAGGTCGATCCCTGTCGTTTTTGTAGTGATTCCTCACGTAATCAGCAACAACTATGTATTGTAGAGAATACACAGGATGTTTTTTTGATTGAAAATACCGGTGATTTTCACGGTCGTTACTTCGTTTTAGGTGCATTATTATCACCTCTGGATGGCATCGGACCTGATGAGATTGGATTCAATCAATTAAACGATTTGGTCCGGGATATTGATGTTAAAGAAGTAATCTTCGCGATAAATCCCTCTGCCGAAGGTGAAACTACAATGAATTTTATCGCTTCGAAATTCGAATCCTCTACCATCGAATTTACTAGATTGTCTACTGGTTTGCCCTTTGGTAGCGATATCGAATATACAAGTGCAGTGACATTGAAAAATGCTTTAAGACGCAGATATTCATTGAAGAAATAACCTATGTTTTCAAGAAAAATACTATTCTTATCATTGATTATCTTAATCTTCTTTGGTTGTGTTCATAAGAAAAGTCCAACCGGGGGAGATGAAGATGTTGTTTCACCTGTTATTTTAGATATCAGCCCGGATGAGTTCAGTGATATAAATGGTTCTGCAATTGAGATAGAATTCTCAAAACCTATCGAGCGATCTACGATCACCTCTGGACTTAGATTCTATCCGGAGATCTTCAAGAAGAAAATCCGCTGGTCAAAAAACAGATTGATTATTACAATTCTCGAAGAGTTAGAGAATGATACAAACTACATCCTCAGCTTGTCAAAACGCATTAAGGGTGAGCATGGGAATAATCTTGATCAGGATTACATCTTCACCTTTGCCAGTGGTGAATTGCAGGAGTATCGGATATCCGGGAATATTCTGTTTGAAGATATCGCTGATAAAGGGAAGGTTATAGATTGTAGACTGTCGGCCGCCAAAGATACAACCCTGATTTATACCTTTGATCAGGTTGAAGGGAGTTATCTTCTGGATAATCTGAATACCGGTTCTCATATTATTGAAGCTTTTATTGATCATAACAATAACAATATCTATGATTACGGAACAGAACCCTATTTTAAGGACATAACACCTGATAACCAATTTGTAACACTGGATTGGACGTTAAATTATGAAGATACAACCCGCGCTTTTATGAAATCTTCGGTGTTGGATTTCAATAATCAATTGAAGGTTACTTTCAGTGAGGAGATCTCTTCTATTGGTGAAATAGAACTGTTTACTGCAGACTCCTTAAGACAGACTCATCCTGTTCTTGCTTTTGATAAAGCTTCCTCGGGGGATGATTATCAAATCAAAATGGATATTCTGACTCAACCATTGGATACCCTGAAATATTATCTGGTTGCATCCGATATTATCGATCCTAAGGGTAATGTCACCGTGGTGGATACCATCATGATTGTGGGAAAAACAGTTATCGATTCTATTGGCCCAACTGTTTTGAAAAGTTTCCCGCGTAATGGAGCCAGTTTGAATAATGCTAAACCTGAGATATCAATTCTCTTTTCAGAAATCCTATTAAGCGAAGATCTGGAAGTTTCACTGATAAATGTAGAAAGCGATAAAATAATACCTGTAGATATTGTTAAAGGTAACTCAACTCAATATATTTTCACACCAGCTAAAAAATTAAAAAACCTCAGCTCATATCGTCTTAATCTAGATGCAAAAGATTCAACAGATAACAGATTATTAGAGCCTCTGCAACTGGATTTCATTATAATCCAGAGGTAGAGGAAAAGCGCATGG
>CAYYLA010000392.1:0-2570 GCA_964441785.1 uncultured Candidatus Cloacimonadota bacterium
ATCCGCAGTAAAAAAACCAATGCCGAAAAAATCAGCGGCAAGACGATACGGGTCTTCATCGATATATTGCATATCCTTTTGGATTCCTCTGCGCTCCTGTACCAAGCCCATAATATTACCAACAAATTCCGTAGGTACGATAATTTCAACATCCATTATGGGTTCTTCGGTATAATCTATATTGGCAGGATCAGGGAAATCAACAGGATTATAAATTATGATATTACTGCCATCTGTCAGTATTATGTTAAATTTCACACTTGGCGTTGTTGTAATAATTGGCACATTGTATTCTCGATTAAGCCGTTCTTTTACAATTTCCAGATGAAGCATCCCCAGAAACCCACAACGAAAACCAAACCCTAAAGCCAGAGAACTTTCAGGCTCATAGGTTAAGGATGCATCATTGAGTTTAAGCTTTGCCAACGCATCACGTAGAGCTTCGTGATCATCCTTATCAAGGGGAAAGATCCCACTGTAAACCATTGGCTTAGGTTCTTCAAATCCGGGTAGCGCTTCCTCACAAGGGTTTTCGTGAAGCGTTACTGTATCCCCAACTCTCGCATCCGCTACTTCTTTGATATTGCCAATTATATATCCCACCTCACCAGCTGTTAATTTCTTGGTTGGTATCTTTTCCAGGCCTAAATAGCCTAATTCTTCTATATTGTATGTTTTATTGTTTGATGCAAGCCTGATAGTATCACCCCTGTTGAAACAACCATCAAATAACCTGACTAGAATTATTACTCCTCGATACTTATCAAAGTAAGAGTCAAAGATAAGTGCCTTTGCCGGTTTTTCAAAATCACCCTGCGGCATTGGAATATGCTTAACAATTCCTTTCAACAGTGTCTCTACACCAATACCTTCTTTAGCGCTAACCTTGTACGTTAGCTCTTCGTCGATACCAAGATTATCTTCTATATCATGCTGAGTACCCTCAACATCAGCTTTTGCCAAGTCTATTTTATTTATAACCGGGATTATTGCCAGATCATTCTCCAGAGCAAGATACATATTACTCATTGTTTGGGCTTCTATCCCCTGTGATGCATCAACCAACAAAAGGGCTCCTTCGCAAGAAGCTAAACTTCGTGATACTTCATAGGAAAAATCGACATGTCCAGGTGTATCAATGAGGTTGAATACATAATCCGTACCATCAACATTATACAGCATTCTTATGGCATGAGATTTGATAGTTATACCCCTTTCCCGCTCCAGATCCATATCATCAAGAACCTGATCTACTGTTCCGTGTTGATCAAGAATATTAGTAATCTCTAAAATCCTATCTGCCAGGGTTGATTTCCCATGGTCTATGTGTGCTATAATACAGAAATTTCTAATCAATTTCTGTTCCATCTATCCTCCAGATACTTATTAAATTTCCATTGTACTAATTCTTTGAGGCCTACTTCTATGTCAAATTATTCCTTTTCTTTGATCTATGCCAGATTTTGCATTTAAATGAATCAAATTCAGATAGTTAATTTATGCTTGACGTCAAACTGCACTTTTTTAACTTCATCTTGAAAAAATAGTAGGGGAATATTAATGATTGAAGTTATATTTCAAAAATGTGTCGGATGTAAACAATGCTTGAAAGCTTGTGCTTACGATGCAATAAACATAGTTGAGAAAGTTGCCGAAATTGATGTTGATAAATGTACTCTTTGCGGAGCCTGTGTTAGTGCTTGTAAATTTGATGCCATAATTATTAGAAAGCATGGACAAAAGAAGATCGATCGCTCTTTGTATAAAGATGTCTGGGTTTTTGCTGAACATAAAGATGGAGAAATCGCTTCTGTGGTTACCGAATTATTGGGTAAAGGTCGTGAACTTGCAGATATAATAGAAAATAATCTTGTTGCCGTTATCATGGGAAAGGACGTTAAATCCATGGCACAAGAATTAATTGGTTATGGAGCAGACAAGGTAATCTGTGTTGAGAATCCTGCGTTAGAGCATTTTACTGACCTGGCCTACGCTAACGCATTTACCACAATTGCCGACAAATACAAACCTGAGATAATTCTTTCAGGTGCTACTGTCACAGGCAGATCTTTTATACCCAGAGTTGCTGTAAATTTACATACCGGTCTTACAGCTGATTGTACAGGACTTGCAATTGATGAAAATACTGGTGGATTGCTTCAAACCAGACCTGCCTTTGGTGGAAATATTATGGCCACCATTGTTACACCCAACCACTTGCCACAAATGGCTACAGTTCGTCATAAGGTTATGGATGCTCTTGAATTTGATCCAACGAGAGAAGGTGAAATCATCGAAGAATCTGTTGAATTGAATCAGAATATCAGTGACATGGAATACAAGGGATTTGAGAAAGATGACACACAAACAGTTAACCTGACTGAAGCAAATTGTGTAATTGCTGGTGGCCGTGGATGGAAGAAGAAAGAGAATTTTTTATAACTAATGATGTATTTTAAAGAATTTTTGTGTAAATTAAAGTTTTTAATTATTAAATTAGGAGGAAAGAGATGAAGTTAAGAAAAGCATTGGCCCTCGTTGCCATGGGTCTGGCTGTTGTTGCATTCGCC
>CAYYLA010000393.1:0-2560 GCA_964441785.1 uncultured Candidatus Cloacimonadota bacterium
CACTTTGTTGCTTCTCAGGGAGCATATGATCGTGTAATCAAAATGGGTGAAGATCCAAAGTATGTATTTAAAACAGGATGTCCTTCAATAGATCTTGCTGAAAAAATATTACAAAATCCAAAACACGCCATGTGATAGTGTCAAATAATCTGACCATATTATCATATTTCTCTGGAAAAAATTTAAAAACATTCGCAGACTCTAGAGATGGGTAAATTTCTAATATTCTATCTGTAATCTCGGCAACATTTAACTCAAAAGCTACCTTTAATTCTTGATTATAGTGTAGAACTCTAAAATTTCGTAGTAGAAATTCATCTGCTATAAGATTAAGAGTAAGTTTTGCGAATTCGATAATTGGAAAAGAGGAATTCTAGAAAATATCTGAAATTCCTTTTTTCTTTACAAAAATCATCGATCTCGGAATTTTACACAGTCTGTTTATAAAAGATAAAATATTAGAATAGAGGTAGATATGTCATTTGATAGCAAAACTGTCAGGCAACAGTTTATAGATTTCTTTGTTAATAAGGAACATCACGCGGTAAAATCTGCTCCGGTAATACCTTATGAAGATCCAACCCTGTTATTTACCAATGCGGGGATGAATCAATTTAAGGATATATTCCTTGGTAGGAAAACTGCTGAAATCAAGCGTGCTGTTGATAGTCAAAAATGTATCCGAGCAGGTGGTAAACATAATGATTTGGATGAGGTTGGAAAAGACGGTTATCATCACACCTTCTTTGAAATGCTTGGCAACTGGTCCTTTAATGATTATTATAAGAAGGAAGCAATATCCTGGGCCTGGGAGCTGCTAACAGAGGTCTGGAAGTTACCTAAAGACAAACTTTATGCAACTGTACATGATAGTGATGAAGAGGCTTTTAAACTCTGGTCTGAACTAACCGATATTGATCCAACCCATATTGAATATCATGGCGATAAAGACAATTTCTGGGAGATGGGTGAGACCGGACCATGTGGACCATGTTCCGAGATTCACTTTGATCGTGGCGAAGATTTCTGCAATCTTAAAGATGATGAAAATCATGACTGTAAAGTGAATGGTGATTGTCATCGTTACATAGAACTCTGGAACCTTGTATTTATCCAATATAACCGAATGCCAGACAGAAGTCTTGATCCCTTACCAGCAAGATTTGTTGATACTGGAGCAGGATTTGAACGTATCTGTCAGGTGCTTCAGGGGTATACCTCGAACTATGATACAGACCTTTTTCAACCGATAATAAAAGAGGTGGAGAAGATGAGTGGCATGGTTTACCATCAGGACGAACGTGGCACCTCACATCGAGTAATTGCTGATCATATTCGTGCGTTAACCTTTGCCATCTCCGATGGTGAGTTACCATCCAATGAAGGTAGGGGTTATGTTTTAAGACGTATTCTTAGAAGAGCTGCTCATCATGGTAGACTGTTAGGTATGAAAGAACCCTTCCTTTTTGAACTTGTAGACAAGGTAGTAGAGATTCTGGGTGATCATTATACCGAGATCAGTGAGCAGCTGATACATACAAAATTGATTATTAAAATTGAGGAGAAGCGATTTAATCTAACCCTGGATAAGGGTATTCAACGATTTGAGGAAATCATAGCCAATCTTAGGGCTACTGAGGACAAGAAAACGATTCCCGGCAAAGATGCTTTCACCCTTTATGATACCTATGGATTCCCACTGGATTTGACCAGAATTATGGCGGAAGATACCGGTTATATCGTGGATGAAGAGGGCTTTAATATTGAGATGGAACAGCAGAAACAAAGGGCTCGTGAAGCATCGAAGTTTGTTATGGCAGATGAAGAGATTGATTGGATAGAGGTAGATAAGGATATCCCCACGGAATTCATCGGTTATTCTGATACTACATCCACATGCAGAATCCTGAAATATAATCTGGATGATGATAATAATGTGAAACTGGTTCTTGATAAAACGCCTTTTTATGCTGAATCCGGTGGACAGGTAGCTGATACTGGCAGGATATACAATGAGAAGTGTGAGATTAAAATAACAGATGTTCAGAAGAATCAGGATAAATTTGTCCATTATGGTAAGATTACCCGAGGTTTCATCAATGAAGATCAGTTTATCGCTGTGATAGAATCTGAATACAGATTGCGAATCAAGCGAAATCACACGGCAACGCATCTGCTACATAAAGCTTTGAAAGAGGTGTTGGGAGATCATGTAAATCAGAAGGGATCACTGGTGCATCCGGATCATCTGCGTTTCGATTTTACCCATTTCCAACAGTTAAACGAGCGGGAATTACGCCTGGTTGAGAAACTGGTTAATGAAAAAGTTAGAGCAGCAATGAATCTTGAAACTAGAATTATGGATATCGATGATGCTAAGAAAAGTGGTGCCACTGCTCTCTTTGGAGAGAAATATGGTGATAAAGTTCGGGTAGTTTCTATTGGTGACTATAGCACTGAGCTTTGCGGTGGTACTCACCTTGATAATAGTGGTGAGATTGGATTATTTAAAATTACTTCTGAATCATCAATTGCAGCCGGTGTTAGAAGAATTTAAGCT
>CAYYLA010000394.1:0-2558 GCA_964441785.1 uncultured Candidatus Cloacimonadota bacterium
GAAGTTTAATGCTGAGGTGTTTAGGGATACAGTATAAAATCAATAATGAATAATGTAAAATGAAAGACGAATGCCGCACTGCGAGAGGCGAGGAGCGAGAGGCGAGGAGACTGAGAGACTTAGAGATGGAGAGATTTGAGAATCATCGGCATTTTATCTCTTTTTCAACGAACTATACTAACAACACGAACAAAGACAAAAGAACAAAAGAAAAAAGATTTATACGCCTTTGGCGTAAAAAAGGAAAAAGGAAAAAAGCGGTTTAAGAAAAAGTGTGTGAGATTGAGCGATTGTTTTTGGTTTCTTCAGATTAACACCGTACTTGAGTGCGGTGAACGAGCAAGGGGATGAAGAAAGTTGTTATTTTTGTTTCGAAAGCGAAGGATAGAAAATTAAAGACAAAAGGCGAAACGCGCGCTGCGAAAGGCGAGGAGCGAAATGTGAAGAGACTGAGAGAGTGAGAGATGAAGGTGTTTGAGAATTAATGGCATAGTGAAACACCCCGTATCCGCAAAGGCCCGGATGCCATCTCTCTAGAGAGGGGAATTCGCATTGTGAAACAAATTGATAATATAGTAAGGATTAAGAGAAACAATTAGTTCTGTTAATATTCCAATATTCTAAATTAAAAAGTAGTTAAAAAAATGACAACCATCAACCGTAAACTGTCAACTGTAAACTGACAACCGTTAACTGTTACCCTTCTAACAATCGTTCTGCCGACATCCAGCCATGGGCTGTGGCATAGATTATTGATCGTGTCTCACCGGAACAATCTCCTGCAAACATCAGGTTATCTATCTCTTTGCTGGAGATGCGGTTGGAGTAGAATTTGATTTCAGGAGCATAAACAAGATTGTCAGGATTGGAGATACCAGGAACGATATTATTAAGTGTTTCAACGAAATCGATAATAGACTCAATTATTCGACGGGGGAAAGCGAGGTTAACATCACCGAGAATATAGTTGTCTTCCGGCAGGGTCGGGTTCACACGATAGAGATTTTTTGTTCGTTTTGATTTACAGAAATTATCCCAGGTTTGTAACATAACCTTACCTTTTCCGGAGAGCAGGTTGGATAATTTTGCAATGTTTGAACCATAACCGATTGGATCATCAAATGGCTCTGTCAACTTTACAGTTGTAAGGATGGCAAAATTGGTATTTCTGCTTTTTTCATGCATCTTGGAATGGCCATTTACTGTTACGTAATCACCATAGTTTTCGGTAACAACAAAACCGGAGGGGTTATTACAAAAGGTTCTAACAGTATACCCGGTTTTACTGCGATATTTGATTTTGAACTCATACATTTCTTTATTTAGATCTTCAACCACATGATTGGGAATTTCGTATCTTATACCGAGATCAACTTTCTTATTATCAACAACCAATTGAGGATAGCGAGCAATTATCTTTTTTACGAGATTATGACCGCTACGCCCAACCGTAACAATTACTTTATCAAAATTGTGTTGTTCATCGATAATGACTTTATTAACGATAGTTTCAATCTCTTTAACCTCATGATTAAAATGGAAATGAATATTACTTCTGGATTTGAAATCTTCGTAAATATTGAAGAGAACTTCTTTAAGTTGATCAGTTCCAAGGTGATAGAAATCAGACAACACAGGTTGAAAGCCTTCCGCATAAAAGCGTTTATAATATTCTTTATTAGCAAAGGATTGTCCGGATTCATATTTTCCATCAGATGTTTTGGAAATATAATAATCAACCAGTTTCTTTTGCAGGAGTGTATCTACATTAAGGTCTCCACCCATTTCAGTAGAGACGAAAAGTTTTCCATCAGCTCTTATACCGGAGATACTGGAGGAGTAGATATCTTTACTTTTTTCAAAGATGTGAAGCTCATGTTCTTCGTCTTTAAGACGTTCAACAAAGCCTATTGATGCGGCTCCACAGCCAAAGACTCCTATCTTCATTATTAATCCTGTTCTTGTTCAATTTTTTTTGATAATGCTTTAACTTCATCTAAAGAGATCATTAATTCTTTTGCAATCTCATCATTACCCCAGCCAGAATTCTTCATATTCTTAATCATATTAATTCTGTATTCTTCGTTGCCAAATCCCTCTTTTTTCCGATATGTTGGTTTCGGTTTATCCTTGATCTTATGTTTAGAAGGATTTGAATAAATCATTAATGAAAGAACTAGAAGCATGGCGACTACCAGGATAATGATCCAATAACCAGGCTTCATGTTTTTTAGTGATTCCAGAAAGCTCCTTTTTTCTGTTAACTGTTTGTTAGCCGTTGTTGGTGACTTTTTGGGTGCAGGTTCTTCTTTCTGATCAGTTTTCTGTGATTTTTCAATATTGGCAACTTCAACAATTTCAGCAGTAGCTTCTTCCTGTTTGGATGGTTCAGTGTTGTTGCTATTTATGAACCTCAGTGAGTCTGCTTTATCCACAAATATCTTTTTCTTTTCAGGGAATCCTACATCTCCATAGAATGTTGCATAACTATCGTATACCGTTGGATCGGTAGGATGTTTATATCTGAAAACATCGATTACAAGTTTTTCTGCATCACC
>CAYYLA010000395.1:0-234 GCA_964441785.1 uncultured Candidatus Cloacimonadota bacterium
ATTCATCACGATTAAGAATACTTAAAAGACCGGCCGTTACTGCGATGGCAGATTTTTCAGGAGATTTCCCGGTGGCAAAAGCGTTGGGAGCTTTTTCTGGAATTATATAAACCTCGGGCATAGCTGGTAAACCAGCTGCTATTTTCATCTCTTCTACAACATTATATAATTGCGGATGTACACTGGGACTGACCTTTTTAGCTCCACAAGCTGACAGCATAATCTTGTCCCCGG
>CAYYLA010000395.1:244-2557 GCA_964441785.1 uncultured Candidatus Cloacimonadota bacterium
AATATCCAACCAGGGACATAACTATCCAAACAGTGGAGGCGATCATTACTCCACCGATCCAACCATCCTCTCCCATATAGATATTGCCAACTGCTGCTCCAAGAAGGAGTAACACGGCACCCATAATGATAAAGAGAATCCAGGATCGTCTTTTATTTTGACGTATTAATTCCCACATATTCTATTTCTTATTAATCGAAACTAACCTTGGGTACTTCCTTCTCTTTTACATCATCCAACTCAAAGAAATCACTGGCTTCAAAATTAAACATTGAGGCAATAATATTGGATGGGAACATCTGGATCTTGTTGTTATAAAAGAG
Source organism: uncultured Candidatus Cloacimonadota bacterium (assembly GCA_964441785.1). Taxonomy (GTDB): domain Bacteria; phylum Cloacimonadota; class Cloacimonadia; order Cloacimonadales; family TCS61; genus CAYYLA01. The sequence continues at coordinate 568 of CAYYLA010000395.1, forward strand.
TACAGAGTCATTATAACTTTGACGGGCAAAGGAGATTTTATTCTCTGTTGACGTCAATTCTTCCTGTAAAGCAAGGAAATTCTGATTTGCTTTAAGTTCAGGATAATTCTCTACCACCAGCATGAAATTACCAAGCGCTCCAGACAGAGAGCTTTCTGCCTGTGATTTATCTTTAACACTATTGGCTCCAACAGCTTTACTTCTTGCTTCTGTAATCTGCGTAAAGGTCTCTTTTTCGTGGGTCATATAACCTTTTGCGGTTTGAACAAGATTGGGAATCAAATCATGTCTCCGTTTCAGTTGAACATCGATCTGCGACCAGGCATTTTTCACGCGGTTGCGCAATTGAACCAGTGAATTGTACATGCCAATTAAGGCAAAAACTGTGATAATGACCAGAATAAATAAAACAGCTAGAATAAACATTGCTTCTCCTCTTATGATCTATTTCTAAATACTTCTTTAAAATACGATAAAAACTCACTTTCGGTTGTAATATCTGCCAATTCAAGAATTTTCTGCAACTCACCTCCATCAAACCAGATGCCATGACCTTTTTTACAGACATCCACCAGAACATCAAAGATTCTCGCTTTAGCCATTTTTTTGCCACAAATTGGACAGTTAACCTTCTTTTCCGAAGATTTCACAAAATCCTTTAACTGTGACGTTATACTATCTTTCTCTTTTGAATCTTTCAACAGAATCTCTAACTCACCGCTATCCAACCAGATACCGTGACAGGAGAAACAGTTATCAATCTCTACGCCATCCAACTCAAGGATAGCCATCATACTTTTGCAACTGGGACAAATCATTTTACATCCATTTTTAATCCATTGTGAAGGATATCAATAATTGTATCCTTAACCTTATGTAAAGATTTTTCTTTATTTCCTAACAACCATTCCATCAAAGCAAAATCCATGGTGCCCATCATCAGGGTGACCAGTATCTCTGGATCAGTTTCTCTAATGAAACCTGCATCAATGGCATCCTGGCAGAGTTTTCTGGCATATTCGGTATATTCCTTCAAGGGCCAGAAGTCCGGATATTTTCTATAAAATTCGGGGGTTTGCCTTAACTCGATAAACATTAATCTGGCAGTACCTGGATTGTTGGTAAATAAATCAGCATGCAGCTCCAGGAATTTATGCAGCCGTTCATATTGATTATCAATATTACCAAGAATAACCTGAATCTCCTCCAACTGTTTTCTCATAAACGCTTCGAATGCAGCGATGAACAGATCATCCTTGTTCTTGAAATAGAGATAGATTGTTCCATCAGCAACATTGGCTATTCTGGCAACTTCAATAATTTTGGTAGATTGAAAACCCTTCTGGGAAAACACCTCCAGAGCCGCATCCAAGATGGCAACTCTTTTCGCCTTCTTCTTCTCTTTCATAGTCATTTTCTCGGCAGTCATAGAACTCTCCTTTAAATGAATGAAATTCAATTTTGAGAGATTTCTGTCAAATATTTATTATTTCTCAGCATTAAATAATTTTTCTATAATTTTATCTGATGCTCTTCCATCGCCATATAAAGATTTATCAAATTTTAAATCAGTTTCTAGAAATTTCTTTGAAGCTTCTATGATTTTATCTTTATCACTACCAACAATTTCATTAAAACCATTATCAATTAATTCAACCCATTCAGTCTCATCTCGCATAGTTATGCAGGGTTTTTGGAAAAAGAAAGCTTCTTTCTGTAAACCACCACTATCGGTAATAACAAGAGAACATCGTTTAAGAAGATAAATCATTTCCAGATATCCAATCGGATCAATTACAGTAAAATCAACACTCAACTTATTACCTGATATTATTTTCTGCGTTCTTGGATGCATCGGAACAATTACCGGAATGTCATCATTTATTTCATTTAAACTGTTAATAATGTTCCTCAGTCTGCATAAATCATTTGTATTTTCTGCTCGATGAACTGTTGAGAGGATAAATCGATGAGGAACCTGAATTTCAGG
>CAYYLA010000396.1:0-2553 GCA_964441785.1 uncultured Candidatus Cloacimonadota bacterium
CTTTATCATCATCACTTAAAGCATCTACATTACCAGGAAGATTATCATAATCTACATCCCAGGCATAGATTGGGGTTCCATATTTATACATATCTACATCCATATCATATGGAACATATTCATAAAGATCATTAAGATGATAATAATTCTCGTCTGCTTCTACTACTTCTGTTTTGTTAGGAAGATCTTTGTCGATTCCCATATCTCCTGAGAAATCTACAAATGATTCACTTTCATAGTTAACCATATAGTCTTCCATATCCTGATCACTATCTACTTTATCCCAAGCTTCTTTACGTTCCCAATCCTGTTGAGAACCACTGCCTGAACGACCATAAAGTGAATAGCCCTGGAAATCGTGACGAAGTCGATAAGCTGTCCATGGATTTACAATAGCATTAGCCTTTACGATAAGATCTCCATCATCATCAAACTGAGGTTTATAAGCTTCTGGGAAATCAGCGTAATCATCCATGTTACCTGTATAATAACTATCAAGATCAGGAGCAAAATCCTGCCAACCTGTATCTTTATCTTCTATAAATTTAATATCGGTTGAGAACTCAGAACGGTTATCCCAATATACATCTATTATGTTTCCATCTTCGATAAGATCTACATACATTTTTGGGAAATCAGGTGGTTCCGGTGCATCATAATGACTGTAGATATCCGGCAGGATAACCTGGTCAATATTCTGAGATAGCCCATAGATAGATTGCGCAAAACCACTGGTTCTTTTAAGTTCAGGGATGTTATCACCAGGGAATACAGCGATAACGATTTTCATTGTTTTGCCTGGTTGCAGATTCCAGGAGTTAGCTGTAGGTTCAATCATACCAGCCATATCACCGTAGAAGGCAAAGAGGTAACGAGTATCAATCCCATTTTCATTGTTTTCTTCCTGGTAGTTTGGTTGGTCACGCAGAGAGATATAAGCATCGGGATCTGGATTACGACCGGTAAGAAGCCAATATTTCTCATTTGGTGTCAGATTTGTTGTTGAGGCATATTCAAAAGGTTGCCAGTCATCCGGTCCCACACTAACATCCCAGGTCCAGCAGGCAAATTCAAGTGAGTCTGGATTAGGAGTACAAACTCTTGAGCCTACATAACCAGTTGTGTTACCATAGTCACCATCTGCATCATAGGTGTATGCAAATTCATAGCCTGTGCCGGCAACATAGGAGCTCAAGTCATCTTTAGCGATCTCAGATCCGCCCCAGGCTTGAGGTCCTACATCTGAGTCCATATAGATACCCATTGCACAATCAAAGAGGGTATCATTATAAGTAATGTTCATATTAGTAATATTAAATTCAACATAAACAAGGTTTTTAATATATTCATAACTCCACTGATAACTGAGCTGACGCACACGTACATTGAGCGGATAGTGTTCGTTAGAGTTAGCCCAGGAACCATAATCTCTATCTGGATCAGGATTACCTTCAGGGAAAGGACTGTAATCATAATAATATGATATGAAGTCCTGTTCAGATACAGGGTATCCATCTTCATCAAAGAGACCATCACCATCATCATCAGTAGGTTGAGTAAAGTTGTACAGCTCGTTAGAGCTATCACTGAGATCAACAAAACCTAGAGGAAACCAGGTAGCCTGATTAGCTTCATTTTCGATAATTCCAGTTCCATAGGTATCTTCACTATTATGAAGCCAGTCTCCACCATAAGGATGGAAAACTTCTGGCAACTCATTACCTTCTACAACTTCTCTAAATGGGAAAGCATAACCAGCTGGGTCTTCATCGATTTTGCCATCACCATCATCATCTATCCCTTTTCTCTGTTCACGGATAGATGCGCTCATCGCAGCATCTTTATAGTTGTAAGCTGTATACTGGGTACCTAAGAAAGATGTTTCAAGAGGATTGTATGCAGGTAACAACTCATTAACTCTTCTCCAACCATCAAGACCGATACTGGTAAGAGTATCAATTACAACCTGTAACTCAGGATTCCAGCCATCGTCACCTTCTGCTACCATATCATCATCAGCAACAGGTGGATAACTAAGCCAGTACATCTTACGACCAAGTTCATCTCTTCTATACTTTTTTGCTCCAAACCAGAGTCCACCTAAATAAAGGTAGTCAACACCACTTCCACCTGGATATTCAAGTGAAGGCCATTTTGGAGTAGTTTCTCCTGATCCGAAGAAACCATAATTACTTACACGCAGCCAGATATTACCAAAGTTGTGTACTCTGGAAGTATCAAACTTTTTATCTCCACTGGGTCCATGCTCAATATCATCCATTGTTACAGAAAATAATGAGGAGACAGCCAGGATAAATATGATTCCTAGAATAATTCTTTTATAATTCATTAATTTGCCTCCAGGATGAATTAATCTAAAGTAAATGTAACAGGGAGAGTAGCCCATACCGCAACTGGCTTACCACCACTTTTTGCTGGTTGGAATTCCCACTGTTTCACAGCTTTAATTGCAGCTTCATCAAGTCCACCAGGACCTGGAAGCAATGATTTTAACACATTGATAGCTCCAACAGAACCATCTGCAAACACTTC
>CAYYLA010000397.1:0-2535 GCA_964441785.1 uncultured Candidatus Cloacimonadota bacterium
ATCGCTGGATATCATTCCCGGTTCTTGATAGAGAGATTACAGAGAATGCTACTCAACTGGAATATGTCTTTAGCTTCTATACAGAAACCCATCAAGGTGGTATTACTTTTTGTGATGTAGGGGAATCCTATTTATGGTTTAATAGTTGGGATAATCCAACTATAGAACTCAGGTCAGATAAGGGCTACAAAGTATATGCTCAAGATGGAGGATATCTTACCGTCTCCGGGCAGAAATTACCAGATGATACTATCGTTAACTTGAGCAGAGATGAAAAAAACTGGGTTGGATATTTTATCGAAAAGCCAATGAATGTTAATGTCGCATTGGAATCAATCTGGGATCATGTAATTAGTGTAGCATCAGAGGATTGGTATATCGAAAAGGATGGTGCTTATCCACCGGAACGTTGCTGTATGATCTATGGAAAAATGTATGATATCAAAGTTGATGAGGATTGTCAGCTTTGCTATGTAGATGGTATTCAGGGTGATCCAAAACAAAAAAGTATCACCGAAGGATTTGTCTATGAAGAAAAGGCTGATTATGTTCCCATTGTTATCAGTGGAATTGATGATCCCGATGTTGCAGAGGTTGGCATTCTTTTGGATGATCAATGTATAGGAGCTGCCAAGGTAGAAGAAGATCCTCTGCAGATTTTGGCATATCCAACTGATAATACACGGGGAGAAGGAACGATTTCTTTCCAGTTCTATACTAATGAACGTTCCTATAAAACTGTGGATAAAGTTTCGGTCTATAAAGAAGCGGTTGGTCAATGGATTGCGGGGCAACCACAATTGGAACCATATTGCATGCAGCTGGTTAATTTTGGCGATATACCGGTTATACCCGAATATTATCTTAGCCAGAATTATCCCAATCCATTTAATCCCAAAACAATGATCAGTTATTCCTTAGCTGAAGATGACATTGTTGAGATTTCAATTTTTAACCTGAAGGGTCAAAAAGTAATAACTCTCATTGATGAGTTTCAGGCATCCGGAAAACATAACATTGCCTGGAATGGCAAAGATGAAGCAGGGAAGCAGGTTACATCAGGGGTGTACTTCTATCGAATTAAATCTGGCAATTTCAATTCAACAAAGAAAATGCTTCTAATTAAATAGCTCATCAATGGGTCTTGGGTCGCACTAAAATAGAGATTAGTGCGACCCCGATTTTTGGAGGTGCAGATGAAATGTATGATTACGTTGTTTTTAATTTTCTTCGGCTCACTATTATTGGGGTATACCTATTATGTTAATGGGGATGGTTCTGCAGATTTTACAGGTATCCAGGAAGCAATTGATGCTGCAGATTATTTCGATCGTATAACTGTTCATCCGGGAGTATATTACGAAAACATTGATTATCATGGTAAGGTTGTTTTGCTCACTAGTTTATATTACGAAACACAGGATAGAGAATACATCAGAAACACAATTATTGATGGAAACAAGAATGGTACAGTCGTTTGCTTTAATACCTATGAAACACAAAATTGTCTTCTGGAGGGATTTACACTCCGAAATGGTAGCGGTAAGGATTTTAGTGAATACAATCCTTTTCCTTTAGGTTTTGGTGGTGGTGTTTTTATATACGAGAGCTCACCTCATTTAAAGAATCTCATTATTGAACATAATGATGCATATCTTGGAGGAGGGTTATATCTTGAGCGTACAGGCGTTCTTTTAGAGAATGTTACAATACGTTATAACTCTGCCACCTTTTGTGGTGGGGGTATAACATATATGAAAGATTATATTTGGGCGGAAAGTCCAGAATTTAATCCTGAAATGAAATGTAATATTTACTTAAATAGCGGTGGAAGAGATCATGATATTAGTGTAAACATTAACAGCCCAGTTAATTCTTTTATAATGGTGGATACCTTAACAACAATTGGTGGTGATGATTCCTTTGTTGCTTCTTCTGAGTTTTTGGATTTATCCTATGAACATACCCTTATAGAACAGATTGATCATGATCTATATGTAGCTCCCTGGGGTGATGATTCAAATAGTGGTTTATCTGAAAATGATCCCTTAAAGACAATTCATTATGCACTTTACATGATACTGGCTGATTCGATGAATGCAAAAAATGTTTTTCTCGCTCCCGGGATATATTCACGTAGCACAACAGGTGAGAAATTTCCAATAAATTGTAAATCCGGGGTATCAATTATCGGATCTGGCAGAGATAACACTATCATTGATCTGGAAAACGAAAAATTATGTTTCTGGAGTGGACGTGATAAAAATGTAACTATTAAAAATCTGCAAATTAACAATGGACGGTCTCATCTGGGAGGAGCAATAGTCGTTGAATTTGAATCCTCAGCCACACTGGAGAATATTGCAATTAACAATTGTACAGCGGTAGCTGGATCTGCAATTGGATTATATACATCCGATGTAAAAGCTGATAATATTGTTATCGATAATTGTAGGGGGGATGGGATTATATATGTACGAGGATCTTTCGGTGATAAATTTTTGGAAATATCCAATATTTCTGTTACAAATAGTA
>CAYYLA010000398.1:0-2262 GCA_964441785.1 uncultured Candidatus Cloacimonadota bacterium
ATGTTTGTTCAACAAAAGCTTATGTCTCCTTCCAAAGAAAAGATTGAAGAGATGGATGAAAAACAGCAAGCAGCAATGCAGAGTCAACGTATGATGATGTATTTCATGCCGGTTATGATGTTTTTCATATTCAGATCTTTATCTTCAGGTTTAGTATTATACTGGACTGTATTCTCTATTATTGGAACTATTCAGCAATACTTTATAAAGAAAAAATTTAATTGAGGTCATCATGAAAGTCATCGAAAAAGAAGGAAAAACAACATCAAAAATTATCGAAAGTTTTATGTTGGAACATAATGTTCAACTTAATGATTTGAAATTCGAAGTTATTCAAGAAGGTTCAAGCAGTTTCTTTAGTATGTTCAGTTCAAAGAAAGCTAAAGTAAAATTCTTTTTACCAGATACAGCCGATGTTTTAAGGAAATACATAGAAGACTTATTAATCAAGCTGGGTACCAAAGCCGAAGATATCAAAATTGTTCAAGATGGAGACAATTATAGAATCGATTTGTTAAAAGTACCTGATGCTGGTTTTTTAATCGGTAAAGATGCAAAACTCCTGGATAGTCTACAACACATTATCAATCAAATGATCAATAAACATGAAAAGAAACACTTCAGGGTTTATCTTGATGTAGACGGATACAGAGAGCGCAAAGAAGAATCATTGGTTAAGAAAGTAAAAAGCATTGCTTCCAAGGTTAAACAACGTAAGAAAAGCATAACATTAGAACCACTTCCTGCTGCTAAACGTAAGATAGTACACCAATTAGTTGAAAAAGATCCTACCATTAGAACAATGACAATTGGTGAGGGAACCTATAAACGTGTTGTTATAATGCCAAACAGCAAGATTAAACCAAATAACAACAGACCTAAAAGCAATTACACTAAAAACAATGGACCTAAAAAGAACAAAAAAGCAAGTAACTCAAGTAGCTGATCTTAATATAACGTCAATTTCAACAGGTTTTTTTTGGGGAGATGCCGGCATTGTTTTCGGCAATCTCCCCAAAATCATTTACAACAAAATTTGCCATCCAACCAAAGATAACAAAATTAAACTGTTCCTTAATTCCATGCTTATTGAGTATGAAGATAAGAAAATTATTATCGACCCCGGACTCGGTATCTTCTCTAAAACGTTGAGGCTGGATTGTGAATCAAACCCCATAGTTAAGACGTTGCAAACGCTCAATATTGACCCCCAAGAGATTACACACGTAATTCTGACTCATCTTCACCCCGATCATTGTGGTGGTTTGATGACTTTAATTGATGACCACTATGAAGAAGTATTTCCACACGCTCAGATAATTATCCAGAGAAAAGAATTTGAAACAGCTCAAAATCCTGATGAGATGAATCGCCATCATTACAGAATTAAACCGGTATTATCGATGCTTGAGAATAACCCTAATCTTCTACTCATTGATGGTGATTATGATCTTGATAAAAAAGTTAGATGCATATTTACTGGAGGACACAGCAACGGACATCAGATTATCAGAATTCGGGATAATAGTAGAACCATCTTTTTTACTTCTGATCTGATACCTACCAGAAAGCATAAACAACTAACAATAATATCGAGTCAGGACCTTTCAGCTATCGATAGTTTTAATCAAAAGAAGAAATTATTAACTTTATTGGAAACTAATGGTGTTATTTTTTACTATCACGACAAAGATCCCTGGGCTGCAGACTAGTAATTAATCCCAGAATTTGCGATCAAGATTCCTATACTGAACAGCCTCACTGAGATGGTGCGTTTTAATCCCATCTGATTCTTCCAGATCGGCAATAGTTCTGGATACTTTAAGAATTCTGTCATAAGCTCTAGCCGATAATCCCAGTTTCTCCATAGCCGATTTTAAGAGAGTTTTACAATTATCATTGAGTTTACAGTAGGTACGAATTTCTTTGGGTGACATTTGAGAATTGCTGAAAATCCTGTTGGATTTAAATCTATTTAACTGGATTTTTCTGGATCTGTTAACCCTGTTTCTGACAATATCCGATTTCTCTCCAGTTGGCAGACTATGCAGTTCATCATATTTTACCGCAGGTACCTCGACATGAATATCTATTCTATCCAATAAAGGCCCAGACACTTTAGCTCGATACCGTTGGATATTCGCGGAAGTACAAAGGCAGTTATGTCCTTCGATATCACTACCGTAATATCCGCAGGGACAGGGATTCATTGCGGCAACCAGCATAAATTTCGCAGGAAATTCCAGACTGTGATTTGCTCGT
>CAYYLA010000398.1:2272-2526 GCA_964441785.1 uncultured Candidatus Cloacimonadota bacterium
ATGGTTGTCTAAGCACTTCTAAAACAGATTTTTTAAACTCAGGTAACTCATCCAGAAACAGCACACCATTATGAGCAAGGGATACCTCTCCGGGTTTTGGATATGAACCACCACCGATAAGTGCGACATCACTGATAGTATGATGTGGTGACCGAAATGGTCTGATCCTTACAACGCCTTTATTGCTCATCATTAAACCGGCAACTGAGTGAATTTTCGTTGTTTCCAGCGACTCCTCGAGGGTAAGCTCCGGC
>CAYYLA010000399.1:0-2519 GCA_964441785.1 uncultured Candidatus Cloacimonadota bacterium
TTGAGATTGAGGTTGAGATTGAGGTTGAGAGTGAGGTAGAGGTTGAGGTAGAGATTGAGGTTGAGGTTGATAGTGAGAGCATGTTGATATTGTCGCATCGGAAAATTCCTCCGGATAGAATTTCAACAATCCTATCCCTGTTCTCTGGGTTTTTCACTATCCTCTTCCTTATCCCAAACAAAAAAAGGGGATCAACCTTATTTCAAAAGGTTAATCCCAATTTGCAATGCTATAAAAATAATTTAATAAATTATTTTACTTCTTCTTTAATAACGCTAGCATTCATGATGTTATCTGCGATTGGACATCTTTTTGTAATTTCTTCCAGATATGCTTCTTTTTCTTCATGTGTCATATCAGCATCAATATTTACAAATGCTCTGATTTCAACAAAACCGGCACGTCCTTCTTCTGTTTTTCCAAGAAGAAAATCTTTGTCGATATCGCCTTCTACATCTACTTCGATTCCTCTTACATTAAGTCTTTTCTGATTTGAAATAATTCTTCCAATAGCGCAAATACATGCAGGAAGTGATGAAAGGAATATTTCCATTGGATTTGGACCTAAACCTTCGCCACCCATTGCTTTTGGCTGATCAATGATAAATTCCTGAGAACAGTCAACTACAGTTTTAAAACCTTTTCCTACTTTTGCACTTAATTTCATTGTTGAAATTGCCATTTTTTTCTCCTTTCCTATTTATAGTATCATAAAATATACCCACACATTCTAAATGAGCATATAGCCGGGAAAATCTAAGCCAGATAACTTATTTCCCTATGTTTAATAAACTTGCACTATTATAGGGCCATATAATGTCAACAAAATGTTTCATAATCTTTACATTTATTCCCGTTAAGTTTGGATAAAGCAGCGTCTGGGCTTAACTATCATCATTGTAGAAATTTAAAAAATAATGTTTATGCAAAATTAACATCAATTGGATTTTACCTAAGATAACTTATCATCAACCACATTAACCTTTACCGCCGTTTACTAGAATATAATAAATCGGAAAACTTGTTTATTCTCACTGGAATAACATGCGTTTCCCCCTACTTGAATTATAATAAAAGCGATGATAACTAAATTCTAACGATTTGATTCAAGTTCATCACTTGACACAGAGATTGTGGTTACATATTTATGAAAAATCTCATTATGGAGGTATAATGGATAGAGCAAGGATAAACAAGATCTCACTTGTAATTTTAGTAATAATTATTTCAGCACTTTTTGTTGTTCTGATTAGAAATTTCATAAAAACCCTGCTGTTGGCAGCAATTTTTTCTGCTCTGTTTCAAGGACTCTACAAAAAAATTAATAAATCACTTAAAAACAAACCTAATCAAGCATCATTACTGACCCTGTTGCTGATTCTGCTTATCATTATTTTACCATTACTTGGCATTCTGGGAATTGTTGCCGGTCAGGCAATTGATATAAGCCATACGGTCAAACCATGGGTTGAGAAGCAGTTGGAAAATCCCGATAATGCTTATGAAATAATAAAAAAAATCCCATATTCAGAAGTAATCTTAGCAAACCAGGATGAGATGCTTAAAAAGGCTGGAGATGTAGTTGGAAAACTTGGAAACATCATCTTTGAGCAGTTGTCATCTGCTACAAAATCTACCGCCAATTTTCTATTCCTGACGTTTGTATTCTTCTATTCAATGTTTTTCTTTCTCAAAGAGGGAAATGTCATACTTTACAAAATTCTTCTCTATCTTCCCATGAAGGAGAAGGAGGAACTTCTCCTCTTAGATCGCTTCACATCAATATCCAGGGCAACACTGAAAGGCACCTTGCTGATAGGTTTGATTCAGGGCGGATTAGCTGGAACAGCTTTCTGGATTGTTGGCATTGACAGCGTGTTATTCTGGACTCTATTGATGGTGATTCTTTCTATCATCCCAGCAATTGGTTCTACCCTGATCTGGCTACCTGCTGCAATTATTCTCTTTGCCTCGGGCCAGATATGGGAAGCATTGTTCTTACTGATTTTCTGTGGAACTATTGTGGGATCAATCGATAATTTCCTGCGTCCCAAATTTATTGGTAAAGACACAAAGATGCATGAATTAATGATCTTTCTCTCAACCCTGGGTGGATTGAGCCTGTTTGGAATATCCGGTTTTATCATAGGTCCCATTATCGCAGCTCTATTTGTAACTATCTGGGAAATTTACGGAGAAACCTTTAAGGAGTTGTTACCAGAGATGAAGGATATCAACAGGAAGATTTCAGCGGAGAGTGAGGAGGAGGAAAAATAGAGAAACTAACCATTCTTAGAAAAAAAGAATTGTTCTCTTCTTATTAAACTAAGTATTTATTAATAATTGCAACGAAATGCAACAAATCTTTAAGCATTAATATCTAGTTAACGTCCTCTCTGTTCTCCACTCTTTATCACAATTTCTCACATATTGCACCAGACGTTTCAACTCACCATATGCTTTCGAGGGTGTATACTCCTCGTTTATATCTTTTAATAATCGATACTCTTTAAAGGTCT
>CAYYLA010000400.1:0-2516 GCA_964441785.1 uncultured Candidatus Cloacimonadota bacterium
AGATTTTGGCCGTAATCACTGAAAACCGTGATGACAATATTATCACCCAAATGTACCTCAATTTCTGCAATAGGTTGAGTACCATGATAGAGTAATTGACCCCAATAACCCCAGACTTTATCTCCAGAATCATCAATTTTATTTATATATATATCGCGATTATCCTCTGTTAAAGAGGCAATATATAAACCATTTTCTCCATCACTAACTGCAGCAAATTGATCATACCCATATACCACATCATCATAATCTAACCAGTTTGGATTTATACTACCATCGGATTCAATTTTAACTGCTCCAATTTCGTTATTACCTTCATTGGTCAATTCCCAAACAGCGTAAACGGAGTTATCAGCATTGGAAATAAGCTTTAACGAATTACCCCAAACACTTAATTCTGGATCAAGCGAAACATAATTCCATAAGAAATTGCCTTCTACATTTATTTTTTGCAGTTTCACCTTGAACACTTCATTAATAAGTTCTGTCCAGGCAATCACAAAATTACCTTCCGGTAATAGTATGACTTGAGGAAAATAACAATTATTGTCTCCACTATCAATCTGAATAGGATTGTCCCAGATTACCTCACCCTCACTATCAATTAGTTGAGCATACACGCCAAAATAATCGTTACTACTATCCCTCCAGATAATTAGGTCAGTATCATCATTGCAAACTTGATTTACACCTTCCCAATGGATTTCCTCACTTTGCATAACAGGAACACCGTGATAATCCCAATCAAAATAGGCAAAAACCATAACAGGTAAAACAGTCAATATAAGCAATAGAGCTCTCTTCATCATTCCTCCGTTTAGATTCAACAATTTCATATCAAAACAATTATAGAATAATTTTTTTAGCAATATAATTTTATTCTGATGCATATTATGTTCCATTAACTGTTATTGGTTGGATTGGGTTAATTGGTTGCAAAATTCTCTGAGAATCACTGGTATTTTCCCTTTTTTCAACGAACAATACCAACAACACGAACAAAGGAAGTGAAACGGAGGAGCGCGCTGAGAAGAGCGAAGAGCGAAGGGCGAAGAAAAGAGCTGCCACTAAGTCACAAAGGCACAAAGGAAAAAAGAATCCTACTTCGCCAAGGCTATGGAGGATCTGCGAAAAGAAAAAAGCGGTTTAAGAAAAAGTGTGTGTATGATTGAGCGATTTCCGGTTTCTTGGAATCGTATCGAAGGATGAACAAGCCTCGCTCCAATTCATGGTTCGATACACCTGTTTTCCCAAAAAACAACCACTCACCATGAGGTTTTCTTAAATATATAATCTGATCACTCTTAACACAAGAAAACCCGGTTCAATTCCTGAACCGGGTTTGTATCAAACTATATTGGATTATTTTCCCGAAACGCTAATACCACCGAATCGTATCCAAGGCACTACTTTCCAGCCAAAGTTAACACGTTCTCCGGTTATATCTTTGATATCCATCATCATCTCAGCGAGGTTACCATTGATCATAACCTCAGAAACGGGATATTTGATCTCACCATTTTCGATATAATAGCTATTTTTGGCTACACCTGAGAAATCACCCTTATCATTGGGATTACCACCGGAGAAGCGACTTAAGAGAATGCCACGATCAATTGATTTGATCATCTCATCAAAGGATACATTACCAGGTTCAATCAGATAACAACCACCATTATTTACTGCTCTATCCAAACCTGTTTTATTCGATCCGTAGAGAGAAAGCAAATATGATTTAAGGACTCCATTTTCGATAAGTGTCATATTCTCTGCTTTAAATCCATCACCGGTTATAAAGTATTTTGATACCAGCTCATCACTTTGAGGATGAGAGTGAATTGTTAGTTTGCTATCTGCAATCTGTTCATTCAATTTATCCAGATAGATAGATTTTTTACTGATCAGGGAATAATCATGAAGATAATTAGTAACATAACCAATAAAATCTGTAATACAATCAGGCGTAATCACAATATCACCGACAAATTTCCCTGTAAGTGTTTCTGTTTTTAGTTGTTCAGTAGATTGACGAATCACATTCCTTACAGTTCCACAATCAAGAAGAGGTTTCTCAAGATTTTCCAGGGATAATCCAGTATAGTTAAATGATGATGTAAGTTTACCTTTTTTAGCTGTAAACATAGGACTGAATGAATATTCTCCTTGAGAAGCAGAATAATCTACACCATTACTGTTGGCGAAATAAAAATCCATCTTACTATGATCCAGAATCACCTCTTCCAGGATAATATCAGAATACTCGTTTGCAACTGCATCATTGAATTCTGATAAACGATTATACATCATATCCAGATCTGCATCCAAAGGTCCACTGGTAAATTGATCTGCAGGTTGTTCCGGTGCAATATCATTTGCTGGTTCTGCCTGAGATGATTTTGCTAATTGTATAACATCTTCAACAGCCTTTTCAACCTCTTTTGCAGTTATCTTATTTATTGAAATAGTCCCTTTTTTATCATTAAGAATCACCAACATTGTCAGCGATGTATTCATTG